>DATAHC010000122.1:0-8422 GCA_036263415.1 Flavisolibacter sp. | reverse complement strand
CTTCCATACGGGCGCCCGGAAGGGAATTCACCGCCTGTACGATGGAAGCGGGACTAAAGCGCTCCAGTGTATTCGTTCCGATCAGGTTGATGGCTGCCGGTACATCTTTCAGCTTCTTGTTTTGTTCGTAGGAACGGATGATCACTTCCTGCAGGGGTTCCGTCCGTACTGTATCGGCTTCCTGCGCAGTCGCCGGGTTAAATACCAGTAAGGAGATAACAGGCAGGGCTATACTAAGAACCTTCTTTCGGAGGGGTTCCCCGGAAGGCGTCGATCTTCGAGATTTTTTCCAGCTGAACAATTTTTTTCTCTTTTGCGGATTGATAAAGTGCTTCCATGATCCGGTGATCCTGCAGCCCTTCTTCGCCGGGCGTATAGGGTTGCTGGTTGTTAAGGATGCATTGCGACATATGGTCGATCTCCAAAGCAAACTGATTTTTTTCAGGTAGGGAAGGATTTTCTTTCCAGGGCTTTCCGTCACGTACCTCATCCACCTCCATCTGTAGGCCATGATACGAAAAGGCCGGATCCATTCCGAACCAGCCGCCCCGATCTGCCATACAGCGGTAGCGCCGGCTCTCATGCGTGCTGTACGAAGTACCTGCATTCACAACAGTTCCTCCGGGAAAGCCCATCTGGAACAGCATGGTTTCTTCCACTTCCCGGAAGCGGGGATCCGTCGGAGTGGAGTAACTGTTGGCCAGTACCCATTCGGGTTCCTCACCCAGCAGAAAGCGCGCGGTGTTCAGGCAATAGAGGCCGATGTCGGGCAGCGCCCCGCCGCCGGCTAATGCCTTCTTCAACCGCCATTGATGGGGATCGCCAATGTGTTGCCCGTTAAATAGCTCGATCACTTTCACCTGTCCCCATTTTTTGGTGCGGGTCCACTGCATCACCTGCCGGTTCATTGGTTCATACTGGATGCGGTAGGCGACCATTAGCTTCTTTCCGGCTTTTTTACAGGCCGCGATCATTCGCTCCGCTGCTGCAGAAGAAGTGGCCATGGGCTTCTCACAAAGCACATGCTTGCCGGCGTTTGCGGCCCTGATGGTAAATTCCTCGTGCATGCTGTTGGGAAGCACAATATATACGGCATCGATCTCGGGATTGTTTTTGATCGAATCATAGGTATCGTAGGTGTAAAGATTCTTGGAGGCAATGCCATATTGTGTGGCTACACGCCGCGCTTTTTCCATGTCTCCACTAACCAGGGCCACCGGCCTGGAATACTGGCACTGTCCGAAGGCCGGCAGCAGCTCTTCCAGGGTTAAATGGCCAAGGCCTACAAGGGCATAGCGGATGCGCTTCGATGGATCTAGGGGTGCCGGTGGCGGACTTGCTTTTTTCTCGGAAGGATCGTCCAGCGGTGTCAGTTGGATCGGTACGGTATCGGTTAGCATACCGCTAGGATGACCGCTTTGTGCTTGAGAGGTCATTCCGGCAAATTGGCTCAGTACGGAAGAGGCCAGCAGGCCTTTCCCTGTAAAGGATAAAAACGAACGCCGGTCTACGGCCTGTGCCGACCTTTCGATCAGCGATTCCCAGATCTTCTTGTTCATAGTGCCTTTGTTAAAGGTTGATTGCTTTGGAAATTATTTGGAGGGAAGGAAACGGACCACCTGCAGCGAAAACTCTTTCGAAGGAGGTGCTGTCGGATCGGTGAGCTCATTCATTTTGGAATTCAGCACATAGACCGTCTGGCCCTGCAAGGTGGCAGTCGTAGGCTGGTGAAAGCGATCGGTAGTCGCCGTGGCAGCTACCTGCCTGGCAGATTGCCAGTTATCATCCGATTGCAGTTCATAGATCTTGTGCGTTCCTTTATTCTGTACCAGCACCAGGTGGCCGGCGGCATTCCAGAGCAGACCATCGGCGCCTGGATAAAATCCTTCCAGTTGGATCTTTGTAATACGCTGCGGGTCTTTCAGGTCGATCTTGAGCAGGTTGCCATCGCTGTTGTTGGCTACGATCAGGAAGCCTTTCGAACTGTATACGATCCCGTTCAGGCCAATGTCGTTGGAACGGAACCAGTCGCTCTTGGTCAGCACGGAGGGTTTCATCTGGGGGTCTATTTTATATACGACCGGTGCATAGCTGTCGGTAATATAAAGATTACCCGCTTCGTCCAGCACCAGGTCATTGGCAAAGTGCTTCCCTTCGGCAAGATTGGAAAGATTGATATCATCGGTCTTCCGGCCGGTCGAAAGATCCAGCCCGATCACGCGGATCATTTTTTTATAGGTAGCCGAATCAGCATATGTACTGTAGTTCGCATCTCCGGTACACACCCACAGGCGGTTCCGCTTCTCATCCACCTTCATGCCATAGCTCGACTTCAAGCTGCTGTCCTGGTAGAAGGGTTCATAATGTCCCTGTTGTGTAACCTTGCCGATCGTACCCGTGCGTACGGACGATACAAAAAAGGTTTTCTGGGAAGGAGCATAGGCCACACCTTCCGGGTACTGGTATGGTGCTTCGAAATTGATCCGTTGTGTTTGGCTGAAGGCAGTGTTACACAGGCAGGAGAGTAAGAGCGATAGGCTATAGAAAGAAAGGCGCATAGATATTTTATTTTTTGGTAACACGATAAATGATGCCGTTTTCATCATCGGAAATGAAGACTTCTCCTTTGTCGGAGATCACCAGTCCGGCAGGGCGGCCAAACCGGGTTTTCTTGTCCACGCTCAGAAACCCGGAAAGAAAATCTTCAACCCCGGTGGGCTGTCCGTTTTCAAATTTGATCCGCTGCACTTTATAGCCTTCCGGATCCTTCCGGTTCCACGAGCCATGCCAGGTTACCAGGGCATCATCCTGCTGATCCGCAGCATAATTGGTGGCTTTACCCAGGAAGCGGAAGTCGATAGGAGCACTGTGTGCCGGAAACGTCATTACGGCCGCCTGGGTCTTTTTAGCATAAGCGGCTTTCGTGGTACCTACCGGATCTTCGCGGGTAGGATCCACCTGCTGCTTGCCATACACCAGCGGCCATCCGTAATCGCCATTCTCGACGATCTTATTCAATTCTTCCGGTGGGATCTCGTCGCCTCTCCAGTCCGTACCATGGTCCATGCCCCACAGCTCCTTCGTGGCCGGGTGCCAGTCAAACCCGATCGTATTGCGAAGCCCTCTGGCATATACCCGGCGCCCGCTGCCGTCGGCATTGGTCTGAACAATGGTAGCATGTTCCGGATTGGTTTCCTTGCAGTCGTTACAGTCCGATCCTACGGTGATATAAAGTTTGCCGTCGGGGCCAAAGGCAATAGTACGGTTATCGTGTTGTCCGCCATCAGGAAGGTCGGCGATCAGTGTATCCATGGGTCCGACAGTTCCATCGGCGTTCAGCTTTCCTCTTGCCAGCTTTTTGCTGGAACAGAGATACAGCCAGCCCTCATGCAGGGTAATGCCATGCACATCGTTGAATTGGGAAACAATGGTATGCAGCTCATCATATTTGCCATCGCCGTTGGTATCGTTCAGCAACAGCACATCGCCCACATCGCGGCGGGTTACATACAAGCTGCCGTTGGCGCCCAGGGCCATCATCCTGGGTTTACCCAGACCGGATGCAGCCACATTCACCATAAAACCGGGTGCAGTTTTCAGCCGGCTCACCAGGCTTTCCTTGAAATCCTCGTGCTGAGGATAATTGGTTGAAACGGAGGCATTGGTTTTTTCTGGAGGTGGTATGCCTTTTTGGGAAAAAGAATAAACAGGAAGCATAACGGCCAGTAACAGCACCAGGTAAGAGTGAAACAGAAGTCTGAAGAACATAGATCGTTTACAAAATCCTTACACAATAATTATGCTTGCCGGTTAGCAGCAGTTGGAGCATCATTTCCGGTCAATGCAGCTTCTGTTCCATAGCAGCCATCGACGATACTCATCTGTTAGGCAGCGTCTCATAGGCAGACTGGCTATTGAAAGGCATTTGAAACATACTCAGCCATTTCATAGAACTGTGATTAACACAAAAATGGTAAGAAGTGGATACAAGAAAGCGGCTATAACAGTTGAATCAAAATAGAAGTATATAGATAAAGGCTTAAACAGTATGGAAGATGAATACGGTAATAGGTTTTTGTAAGAACGAGGAAATACCTACACAGGCTGAAGGCATCTCTTGCTATGATGATAGATAGAGATGCCTTCCTTTAGGCCTTCGTCTTATTGTTTTAGGAGGGTTATCGTTTCCTGCCTTCCGGTATACCAGTTGATCAGCAAACTATAGGTTCCTGTAGCACGTCCGGATAGATCGATAGGAATAGAGTTCGTTCCGGCAGCCAGGTTCACATCTTTCGACATCCATATGGTTCCCTGCATGTCTACCAGAGTAAGTTTCACTTTGGTAGCGGCAGCGGTACCGATCTTCAGATTGGTGGTACTGACTACCGGGTTAGGTGTTACGGACAGGGCAGAGGCGTAGCTGCAAGGCGATTCCAGGATGCTGCTTTGGATCTGTTCACCGGCCTTGTTGGTAGCCACCACGCGGAACACGGCATTCGTAATGTACTTGTTATACTGAAAGCTATAGGGCGATTCGCCGGTACGTGTAGTACTGGCAGGAATGGTACCGATCTCACTCCAGTCACGTCCGTTCGAACTTTGCTCGATCGTATAAAAATCAAGTGTCGGCTGCTGCAGTACCGACCAGCTGAACTGTATGGAGTTATCATTGCAGAGTGCCTGTGCGGAAGTAAAGCGCACGGCATTCGGATTGCCGTTCTGGTTATTCCGGGGAGCAGGGAGGTTGCGCCGGTAATTTTGGAGCGTATCATTTCGTCCATAAGTAGCGGCCAGTGCGCCGGGCATAGCCTCTACGCTTCCGTTCATACCCCAGCGTATAGGACCGGCCACTACGCGTCCGTTATCCTGTGCAGTCGCTGCTTTCATAATAAAGCAAAGACATCCGATCAATACCACTTTTTTCATACACCACATTTTAGTCGTTCCGTCGGGTGGTAAGGCTACACAGCTATGTAAACCAGAAATGTGCCAACCACCCCTTTCCCCATCAGCAACCTGTACAATGAGACTGGGTGAATCTTGTATGAGTTAGTTGTAGCCTTGCTATTCATCTTCTTGTATCGATCTCATCGGTCATATCTTGCCATCAAGACCTCAATATGTTAAATAGATCGCACGCTATTAAACCGGCCTTGTTCTATCATCCCGATGAATTGTGAATATTTTCGTCGGCTCGATTATACTATGAAACGGATAGCTTCTTTACTCAATAGGAGTGATAGTTTTAACCAAATGATAATACCTTATGAAGTATTCTCAATAATTAGATTGCAATATGAGATTGCATATGTCTACTTCAGTTTTAGACTTTCTTAATGAGTCTAATCGTTTGTCAAGAATAATTCTTGAAATTTTTGGATCCGGAGGATAATACTTAAGCAGAAATAAATCTCCTTTCTTTATTTTATGTGCATAGGTATTGATTGATGTAAAATCTTTATACCTTTTGTTGTTCACGCAATAAATGAAATCTGCATCTGGCCCTCCGTCAACTGGATAGGAGATTTGATAAACTTCAGCAATCGTGAATTTATGATTGGATTCCAATTTGTTCTTATCAAATAGATATCTTTTTATTATCATGAACAATAGTATGCTAATCATTAATATGGCACCAAGACGATTAATTGTTTTACTTATCATAAGGCGAATTGTTACCAACCATTATTAGGATAATATATAGGGGTATGAGCAAAGTAGGAAAGTAGTATGGAGAAAGCAGGCCAAACTGCACTAAGTAATATTAGTATATACCCCAATGGTCCTGGTTCAATTAACTGCATGATAAGATCGATTAAATGTTGTCCATGCTAAATATATTGATAATACAATTTAATCAGCGGTGTAAATTATAACCGGTGCTACTAAATTAATCAATGCAAAACTGTAAAAATGTTACGCATCGCAATATGGATAGTATTGGCCTTACTTACCAGTTGTTCGAATGATATACATCAATTAAAGGTTACCAGTAGTTATGTTGGGACTATTGATAGTTTGATTTTCAACATAAACTTCAAACAAGTAGCAAAACTTCAGAATATCCCATCAGGCTTGGATACTACTTTAACTTTCTCTGCGAAAGATATTGCTGCCAGGCACGATGTTATAGTATGGGCGGCGTTATACTACAAAGGTCCCAAAATTGATAGTGTCTTTTGCTTTAATGATTTCGGTTATATACCTGAAGAAACGATCATTCATATCGATGAAAGCTTAAAACTCAGCCTTATTACTATCCATTAGGGTCAGGATTACATTTTTGAAGTAAGAATTTACTGATTTCGACTATAGGACCACTGGAGAACACCAATACCGTTTTGTGGGTCAGCAGCGCTACTATAATCATTTTGCTGGGCGAAGCAATCCCCCACTACAGGAGGATGGATCGCCTTATAAGCTACCTGACTTAGCTTCATGCCCCCATTCAATTCCACCTTCCTCCTCCAGATATTCAATCTACGCTGCGCCGCTTCTCGTTTCGCCTTCCTTTTCTTGAACCACTCCTTCATCAGCTTCTGAAACAACCTCCACGGACGTCTGTAAATGCGCTCTTTCTCCTCCCGTTTCGCCGGATTCCAGTAGATTTCCTGCGCATACTGCACCGCCAGGCGAAATAGCCTCCTTTGTCTTTTCTGCCCCCTGGAAGGAATGATGTTACTCATATCAGGAACCTTCGTCTTCACCTTATACGTCTTGTAATGCTTGATCACATACCGCTTACCAATCCTCCCCTGTATCATCTTCTCTTTAAAACTGAGTTCCATCGACATATATTCCCTTTTGGAGCAAACATACTATGGCGAAGAAGGGTCACTTTTCGCTTTTTGCACGAAACGATGCGATTTGATCCAACTTTGCACAATTTTGATCAAAATGATACGAAAACAGAAGTGTCTTGAACCGGTGACGAATGACAAAACAGTAGTAAACCCTCTTTTCCCTCCTTCTTCTCCTATTCACCTCTTAGCCCATCCTTCGTGCTAACTAGCTATGGAAAGCATATAGAAAGCATGGGGAAACCATATACAAGCCATATCACACCCATGCAGAATTCTTGGATGTGTCAAATTATTTATATCATAAAATAGTAATGCGATCAGGAGTAGCAAACGGCCCTCACTTCGCCACTCCTGTCGACTCCCGTTTGATCAGAACCGACCGGCATACCGTCGACGCGCTCGGAATGGGCTTGCTCCGGATCGCCCGGAACAAAATAGAGGCGGCCTCTTTGCCGATATCAAAAGCCGGCTGGGTGATGGTGGTCAGAGAAGGATGCAGAAGGGCAGCTGTAGCCAGGTTGGAAAAGCTGATGACCTTTATGTCGTCCGGTATCGAAAGCTTTAGCGCGGCACAGGCCTCATAGGTATATATAGCCAGCTTTTCCACGGAAGCGAATATACCGTCTGGGCGGCCCTCCCTTTCCAGCAGTTGTTTGATGAAGCTATAATTGGTTTCCGCATCTTCATTACAGTTAATGATCAGGGTCGGATCAACGGTCTTGCCATGATCTTCCAGCGCCTTGATATAGCCTTGCATCCGTTTCTTGCAGATGGAAAGGTTTTCAGAGATGGTCAGATGGGCAATGCGCTCGCATCCCTGCTCGATCAGGTGCGTCGTCGCCTTATAGCCGCTTTCATAATCGTCCGTGGTAACCCGCGCCAGTCCATACGATTCGCTCACCCGGTCAAAGAATACCAGCGGTATCTTTTTCTCATGCAGCTCCCCCAGGTGTTGGTTGTCCGCCGTGTTGGAGGAGAGCGACATCAGGATACCGTCCACCCGGCCGTTCTGCAGCAACTGCGTGATCTCCGCTTCTTTTTTGGAATCCTCATGCGTCAGGTAGATCAGTACGTGGTAGCCATGTTGCTGGGCAATCGATTCAATGCCGTCGATTGCGAGGGTAAAGAAATTATTGGCGATCTCGGGGATGATCAGCGCTATGGTCCGGCTCTTTTGCCTCCTAAGGCTGGAAGCATAGGGATTGGGCTGGTAGTTCAGCGCGGCGGCCATTTCCTGAACCCTTTTCTTGGTTTCATCATTCACCTCATAGCTGTCGTTCAAAGCCCTGGAAACGGTTGATATGGAAAGATTCAGATGGCTTGCCAGCTCCTTCAGATTCACGGACTTCATAGTTTTGATCTCACTTTAGAACAAGGTAGCGTATTTAGCTTTCTCTGAAAACGTTTGCGTAAATAAAAGCAGTCGATTCGCATAGTGCTGCTTAAAATTAAAATAATTTTCCTTCGTAAGCACGCGCTTATTCCTCGTTAGGATCATTGTTTTAACTGCTAAAAAAAGTTTGCTGTATGAGAATCCTGTCAACCGGAGCGGACCGAAAACATCGTTGGGAAGGTCGTCCGTTGCTCTTGTCGCTGATCATAATGCTTCAATTTACGGG
>DATAHC010000121.1:0-8852 GCA_036263415.1 Flavisolibacter sp. | reverse complement strand
CACCGGGTTGGGGAATACCGATACATTGAGGCGGGCACCCAGGCTGATCTCATTGCTGTAGCCCGTGCGGCCGTTGCGGTAGAGCAGCTTCAGGCGATAGAGGTTCCTGCCGAAGGCCGGGTCTTCATCGGTGAAGCTATAGGTGTCTTCCGTGACGGTTGCCTTTGACACGATTTTGCCCAATTCCCTGTAGGCCGGTTCGCCTTCGATTTTCCGCTCGATGGTATAGCCCGCCACACCGGTGTCGTCGCCGACGGTCCAGCTGAGCAGGTGCTTACCCTGCAGGGCGGACCCTTTCAGGGTGAGGGAACTGGAAAGCACGGCACCACCGCAGCCATACATATCGAAGCGGGTGATGCGCTCGAGGCAGCCGGCATTCACATTCACCTTGCACACATACTGACCGGCTTCCTCCGGCTTGAAGAAGGGCAGGTTGAAATCGGCACCCGTGCCAATCTGCACACTATCGGTCGGTGTCGTTTTACGGTACCAGGTATAGGTGGCATTCGGCAAGGCATCTACCGATAACGTAATATTCTGGAAATAACATAAGGACGTAGCAGTTATAGAAAGGTTCTGCAGAGGCAGTACGCTCACATCATCCAGCGTGGCGTTTCCGCAGGCATCGATGGCGCGCAGGCGCACCAGCGAATAGACCGTTCCGGTGTTGATGGTAAAAATCGGGCTGCTCTGCAGGCCGGTATTGATATTCGGAGAAGCCGGATCGCTTCCTATGATCTGGTAGCTGTAGGGACTGACGCCACCCAGCACATCGGCACCCAGGCTCAGCGAGTTGTTGTCGCACTGGTAGATGGCCGATTGTCCGGCCGTTGGATAGGCATAGGGCGGCACATAAACCGTATCATAGAGCTTGCTGTTACACGTAACCATATTGTACTCGATGATATAGGTAGCCGGCTCCAGATCGGAGAACGTATACGTGCTGCCGCTGAGCGAAGAGAAGCTCTTCACGAAAGCCATACCATCCTTATTGATGATCTTCGGAGAAGCCGCATAATAGTTGGACGTACAATAGACGATGAGGTCGCCGGCGCCATTCACGAAGGTCGCGCTCGGGCATTTGGCCCTTACGGTCACGCTCTTGTCCACAATGGTAGCCGCCGGTGTAATGGTGGCCGTATCCTTCAGTCCGCAGTTATCCGTACCGATCACCGTATACTTCGTTCCCACCGGCAGCGCGGGCAGCAGCAGCTGGAAGGGGTTCAGGGAGGTGGTGGTATCTTTTACCAGGGAGCCATCGGGATGATAGATCTTAATATTATACGGTGCGTTGCCGCTGGCGAACGTTGTGGTAACATTGGCAAAGCCGATCGAGCAGGGCTTCGAGGTGGAGAGCGTGAGCCCTTTCACCGGCGCGAAGTTACGGCAGACCGTGATGGTGGTATCCACACAACCATCTTTTACCTGAACACAATAGCTGCCGTAGGGCACATTATTGAAGACACCAGTGGTATTACAAGCCACCTGATTATTGAATACATCATAGAGGCAGTATTGCGGACTGGTGAGGTTGGTACCCGTTACCGTAGCCGAGAAGGTGGTACAGGTAGAATTGGTTTGCTGGATCGTTGCATTCACGGAAGGGATGGCCCTGGCCTGGCTGAAGCAACGGGTGATGGTGGTATCGGTACAGTTATCGTGCATTTTGATGCAGTAGGAACCGTACGGAATATTGGTGAAGACGCCGGTGGTGTTGCAGCTGATCTGCACATCGTTGGCATCGAAGAGACAGAAGTCGGGGTTGGTCAGGTTCGTTTGACCGGTAACGGTAGCCGTGAAGCCCGTACAGATCTTATTCGAAATAGACACAGAACCCAGGGCCGGTATGGGTGCGCCGCGGCTGAAGCAGAACGGAGCCGTGGTATCGCCGCAGGAAATGGCGCGGATGCAATAGTTGCCCAGCGGAATGCCGTTGAACACCCCACTCGAATCGCAGGTGATCAGGTTGCCGTTATCGTCGTACAGGCAATAGTTCGGCGTAACCAGGTTGGACCCGTTGGTGCTGACATTAAAGGTGGTACAGGTAACACCCCCGATGGACACCCCCGTGATCACCGGCGTGGCCTTCACGGCATTGAAGCAGCGGGTGATGGTGGTATCGTAGCACTGGTTCTTGATGCTGATACAGTAGTTGCCATAATTGAGGTTGCTGAATATGCCGGTCGCATTGCACTCCACCGTATCGCCCAGGCTATTGATAAGGCAATAGTTGGGTGCGGTGAGGTTGGTTTGTCCGGCAATACTGGCAGTGAACGTAGCACAGGTGCGGTTGGTGATATTCACCGTGGCGCCTACGCCCGGCACCGGCCTGGAATAGGTGAAGCAGCGGCGGATAGCGGTATCGTAACAGGCATCGTAGATGCTGATGCAATACGAGCCGAAGGTGAGCCCGTTGAAAATGGCGCTGCCCGAGTTACAGGCCAGCACATTATTATTCCCATCGAGCAGGCAGTAGAACACATTGGAGGACAGGTTCTGCTGTCCCGTTACTTCCGCATCGAAAGTAGTACAGGTGAAGTTGGTGAGGTTGATGGTGCCCACGGTAGGCTTCTGCGAATCCGGAACCGAAGCCGTAGCGGTATGGATCAATCCGCAATTATCCTTCACGATAACGGTAGCGTTCTTGACCTGTCCGCTGTAAAAACGAAATTCATTGGCGGTGAACCAGAGGGTATCTCCGTTGCCGTCGATAACACCATAGGTAAAGCCCGCGAAGGCGGTGCCGCTGGTATTGACGTTGCCCTTGTTATCCATCAGGGTGATATAGGCATCGGCGCTGTCGCAGCCCACTTTATGAATGGTAGCCTCGGTGAACCACCAGGCATAGTTCTCGATGGTGATGCGGCGCACCTGGATACCGCCGCAGGAGTCCTGCAGCTGAATGGCATACTCACCGGCTACGAGCCCGGTAAAGTTACCGGTGGTGCTGGTTGTACCGACGCCGGAGGGCGAAGGCGCAATGATCTTATAGGTAAAGGGCGAGCGGCCGAACTGCTGTCCGGTTACGCTGATGCTGCCGTCGTTTCCGGCGCAGGTGGCATCTACCTTGGTGAGGCCGAAGCGCGGATCGCTGTAGCTGCCGGGTACGATGACATTGAGCTTTTCGGAGATGCAATTATTGGTGAGGTCTTTTACCTGTATTTTATAGGTGCCGGCCTGGAGACCGGTAATAATGTTGGAACTGGTTAGGGGGGTATTGACCGGACCAATGACACGGTAGTTATAATTACCGGAGCCTCCTGATACGGAGACGGTTACGGAGCCTGTTGAGACGCATCTGGATTCGGTGGCGGTATAGGTGATGGTGATCCCGCTGCACGTTTGTCCGTACATTCTACCGAATAGAAAGAGTAACAGAGGCAATAAGTAGAATTTCTTCATAGGGACTGGATTTGGATTTCAACAGCGGATATCAACGGTCTGTTAACAACTCTCAAAGAAACAGACATTCAAAGCGGATTGCAATCGTAGTTCTACGATTACATCGCGTACTTTCCGTGAGAATAAAGGGTTTCGGCGGCGAATTGGTGATTGAGATCAACGAGTTTTTGTTTTTGCTATTTTGTCCTTCCATGTATTCCTGAGGGCAAGGTGCTTGTTTTCCTACTGATTGCAGTCTTTTCTTCTGTGCTTCTTTTCTACCTTTTGCCTTGATGCAAAAGGTAGAGCCAAAAAATCAAGGCTCGCCCCGATCGCTCCGCGCGGGCGGCCGGGCCAGCGCTCCCCCCAAACCCCCTAAAGGGGGCTTACGGTCTTTTCCTAACGTCGCCGCTTTCTTACGATAGCGGTTCTTGTCGTGCTATGCGATGATACTGCAGGCGCTGTATTCCGCTGTGCAATCTTTATTGTTCAGTCTTTTCCGCCATACGTGCGGAATAAGGCGCTGGTGCTTTTCCTTAGATTGTAGTAAACCTGTTGCTTCGGTCATCACTGCTTTGTCATTGCGATCCTGCTTTGTTTTTGTCATCCCTATTCTGCCTCTGTCATCCCGACGAAGGAGGGATCTTATAGGGGTAAGCTATCGTAATGATGGATTGTGTCACAGTTCCGACCGTCATTGCGAGCGTAGCGCGGCAATCTCGCTTGGAACTCTAACTAACGAAGTAATAATCGCCTTACCAATCTGATCGTCATTGCGAGGACGCAGGACGAAGCAATCCCCATGACCTCCAGGTGGCCTTACGCCCGTCTAAACCAAAGAAAAGTAAGTGCCTTAGTAAGGTCCATTCACTATTGACCATTGTCTATTGATCCAGGCCTCTTTGGGGGAGGTTTCAGGGCTTTACTAGGGAGCTTCAAGGGCTTTGCTATGCTATCACCATACTGTTACAACGAAGGATGGCTGAGGTAAGGTAGCTCCTATGTGCTTTTTTAGGACGGTTACCTATCCTTTTTCTTGTCTTTGAGTAGACATATTAAAAGAATCTGCCTTGCATCTTTACTGCTCCCTTAATGGACCTTCCATGGCTGGGGCATGGGAGTGCTATGGAAGTGGTATGGAGGTGATATGCTTCAGGTAGGCTTCTACAACGAAGGATGAGGGACGTAATTGGGGACGAACTAGGTCTTCGCCTTGTCCTTTCCTGACCATAGGGTAGGAGTCAATTGTCCAATGTTTGACAGTCTTAGTAGATTGGGGACGTTCCGGATAAGAGGGGCTTTCGATAAAATGGCGCTTTTAGGTGGGAGTCAGTATGGTGGGATCAGCAATCAGCGATCAGTAAGGAAAATCAGCAAGCAGCAATCAGTAATCAGTGGGTCGATTTGGATACGGTCATTTCCTGCGTGTTGGATGGGCGTAGAGCAGTCTGGAAGTGCAGGGGATTGCTTCGGTGCCCTCGCAATGACGATCCTTACTAGGTAATGGTCTTATTTTACGATAGCTTGGTCATATGCCATCCTTTTTTCTCCTTGTTTCTCCTTCTTTCTCCTTTTTTAGCTATTTATAGCAATTTTTCTCCCTGACGCTCCTTAATTAGGAAGTGCCCATTTTGGGTATCCTAGCTTTGCTTTTTAATCAATAAAACATCAATCTGTACTCATGAAAAAAGAGATCTCCTTTGCCTTTTACCTATTCCAGGGTGCTATTGGCAAGCGCCTGGTCTGTAAGCATTATAGAAAAGGCGGTATTGTCATCACCAAGTATCCGAACATGAAGGACATCATCCCTTCCCGAAAGCAAAAGCGCCAGCGCAGGCTGTTCAAACTAGCCGTGCAGTATGCGAAGGGCATCTTTCAGGATCCAGTGAAGAAGGAGGAAAAGTATAGGGAGATGCGCAGACCAAGAAGACTGTTTCAGAAGCTGATGAAAGAATGGTTCCGGGAACGAGAAGAACGGCAGCAACGAAACAGGGAAAGGCTGGACACCTGGCAGCGAAATGTAGCACTGAATAAAGGCATGAAGTGGAAGAAACTTTCTGATAAGACGGTCACTCCTCCTGTAGCAGGGGATTGCTTCGTCGTTCCTCCTCGCAATGACGATCATTTTGCTAATGCAGTCAGACTTTACGATAGTTAGCACCTTCAAGCAAGATGGCACCGTTCCACTTCCGCCAGAGGCTGACAGCGCCATGGGGCCAGTCTCGAATCACAGTCCGGCATAATGATAGTTAGTGCTTAAAGAGGGAGCCTATATTGAACTTTGTTGCAGTTCATAATATGCTGTATTATGACCCTGCTCAATCATAGGCTTTCGGTTTTAAGTATCTTTTGATGCCGATCTTCCTTCTTTCATACTGGATACCAAAATACTTTGTGCTTCTTACCGATACCAGCTTCTTGTCATTATTTACTATTATAAAAAGATGATCCTTTGGCTGATACTTTATCCGGAATGCACCGGCATTACCTATTATTTGATTGGTAGTAAGAACTTTATTGAATAGAGTATCATTATTTTTAAGTATGAGAACCGTATCTACCTCATAATCAAGTTCAAATACGAGAAGAATTTCCTTTTGCTGACAGCTGGCTTTTATGGAACAACAACTTAATAAGATTACCGCAAATACTTTTGTTGAGCTACACAACTTTAAATAAAACCGCTGCTTGTTGACATATTTTTTTAATGCATTCATATCCTGTATCCAAGATACCAAACAATTGGAATTAGCGTTTCAGCTATAAAACCAGGATGACCAGAACCCATAGCTGCGCGTTTTATTTGCTGCTGGCGATGCAGATCTGCAGTTGCAGCCAAAGGGCAGAAAATGACCCTACTATACTAAAAAGCTCCAGCCACGTACTAAAAAAATCGAATAACCATTTGCTACAACAAATAACGGTAATCCTACAGGCATTTAAGGAAAGGCTGCATGACTCCTATGGTAGTGAAGCCCTGGCGGGGCACCTGTTTACTATCCCCTACTCACCTTATCCAACACCTAAACGATCTTTCTAATCAAGTATTATAGTTTATGAAAAAGGTTACCATCATCGCATTCAGCATTGTGCCGGGTATTTTATTCGGTATCGAAAGTTGTGGCAATCGTAGTAACGACGCATCTGAAATATTAAAATCATCTACGGTTTTACTCCATCAGTCGAATGAGGATCTCAGCCAAAGAATCAATGACCTGACCACCCCAAAAAAGGACCTTTCACAAACTGGGAGGGTCCTAACCGGAGCAGCCGAATCAAGTGATAACATTCGGGCTATTCAGCAATTATCCGACGACATACTGTCGTACCTGAAACAAGCCGAATTGAAAGCTGATTCCCTATTTTCAAGGTCAGGAAATAGCAGCAAGGATATCGCTGATCGGAAATCCCTGTTTCTAAAAGAAATGTATTCAAAAGTCAGCCATTACATTGCAAAAACTTTGAAGTTGAATTCATGGCTGTCCAAAAATCTTGCACGGGAAGTGCCCGTTATTTTCAAGGTTTCTGATGCATTGACTTCAACTGTTTCGGAACCGGAACTACGAAGCCTTATTGAACAATACCGGCATAAGGTTCTTTCCTTTGAATATAAAGCCCTTGAAGTTCAAATTAGTGAAATAAGTTTCGAAGACTTCACCATCTTTAATGCCATTATCGCACAGAGCAGTACCTGCCTGAAACCAGGCGATACACTGACGATCACAGCGGGCATCGGAGCATTTACAAGAAAGAATGATCCTGCCATTCAAATCAACAGAAAAAATGTTCCACTAGACGACCAGAACGTAGCTATCCAAAAAATGAAAATAACTTCAATTCCCGGGCGTTATGTGGTACCCATAAAGGTTCAATATACCGATCAGGATGGCAAAGCACAATATTTCAATCAAATCATACGATATGAAGTGAAAGAGTAAGTCTTTCATTTGAATATCACCCATCTTTTGTTACTTAGTGAAACAAGGATTCAGAACAGCCCTGTCTATTCAGAGACACCTATATCTGTATAGATCTCAGCTAATGCGTGCTGCAATATTGTTTGTTGTACTCTTTAAGTTGTTCCCGAAATTGAAGGATCCGAATATTCAGGGGAAGTATACCATAAGTGGACGCTATTGGTACTATCAAACGTATAGAATGCTCCTGCGTGATTGCCTGTAGAATATTTATGGAATACCCTATTCCTTCAACAAATAAACCCGCACTATCCAGCGTCAGCTGAATTTTATCACAAAGTGTTGCCGATTGAATGTATCTGTTTACGGATGCTGAATCCTTCCAGTTTATCGGAGCGATCAGGGTATTCTGGCCAAAGCTCATTTTTGATAAAAGCAAACAACTAATCATTATGCCTGCTAACATAATTGTCATCATCGATTTACCTTCCATACAGCCTCATTCATGCTTGTTATCAAGCCTTTACTAATTCTACTTCTTCTCCATCAGCTTTTCGATCAGCTTCTGGAGCAATTCCTTATTTTCTTTTTCCGACTGGATGAAGCGTTCGAACACATCGGTCATCTTATCAACCAGCCTGCGATTTTCTTCCAGCGCTTCAGCAAAGTGTTCTCCTATATTGAAGGTGCAGTTAAAGTTTTGACTGTTTGAGGATGGAGATTGTGTATGGTCATAATTATTTTGGATACTATAAACAAACTTATCCTCATCGAAGTTCTGAATCTCTTCCGGGGTTGTATTCATGGCTTTCGCTACTTTTTCGAGAAGTTCGGTATCCAGGCGCTCGCGGTTCTCAATGGCGGACATGCCCTGCTGGGTGAGGCCCAGGTCAGTGGCCAGTCGCAATTGCTTGATACCCATACGCTCGCGCATGCGCTTGATGTTTCGGCCTTCATGGATCGGTTCTTCTTTTGTCATAGCGGTAGTTTGATCGGCTAATTTAGGAAAAAGGGAGGATTCAGAATTATAGGGAATAGGCATTCCAGAGAAACAGTCATCTATTCCCCATTAAAAGATCATCCCAAATTTCTGAAAGAAATAGTTATCAAAATACCAGCATAAATACCCAGGAGAATAAGAAATTGGATCAGCGTCAACCTAATAAGGTACTTCCAGGTATACTGCATCATTCCGCGAAAGCATACACCCAGTAAAAATGTAATCATCGAAAAAAACAAGCTTACACCTACTCCCCATAAAATCATTCGGAATAAAATCTGCTGCTCCGACAATGCATTAGGAGACTCTATAGAACCTGGAGTGCTCATATAAATCAATCCTAGAAAAATACAAGCCAGCGTATTGTTCGCTGCTATTAATATTACGTAGAAAAATTTCAAAGCTTTTAAAGGTCTTCTAATAATTGATAGTATACTCACTTTCCTTAATCAGAGGAATAAATTTATCTGACTCATTTGAAGAAATAATTATCATTTAAATCTAGTTATTGACTATTGAAATAAGAATTCACCATCAGGCTACTATCTCAATTT
>DATAHC010000120.1:0-4087 GCA_036263415.1 Flavisolibacter sp. | reverse complement strand
CTTTTCTCTTGATACCCAGGATATCAATGCAGAAAGAGGAGGTCAGTGCTGTTAGTGCCCCGTCGGCGCTGGGGAAAAGCGCAGAGATTAGTCCGATGATAAAGATGATGGCAATGGCATTGGGCATAAAGCCTTTCAGGGCAACGGTCGGGAACAGGTCATCGCCCGGTACCACTACATGGTTTGCCTTTGCATAGAGGTAAAGGATACCCCCCAGCAGCAGGAAGAGAAAATTGACCACCAGCATGATCACGCTGAAGGTCATCACATTCTTCTGTGAGTCTTTCAGGTTCCGTACGCTGATGTTCTTCTGCATCATTTCCTGGTCCAGGCCGGTCATGCCAATGGTTATGAACATGCCACCGAGAATACTTTTTATAAAAAAGCCGGACGAGTTCACATCCGTATTAAAGATCTTGGTGAGGTTCGATTGTCCCAGTTCCTGGAGGGTAGATCCGATGGAATGGTTCATATTGCTCATGATGTAAACAATGCATACAATGAGTCCCAGCAGCATAAAGGTGGTCTGCAGGGTATCGGTATAAACGATCGTTTTCACGCCCCCTTCGAATGTATACAGCAGGATCATCAGAAGGATGACGAACGTGGCAAAGCCAAAACCGATACCTACCTTATCCAGGATGAATAATTGCAGTACATTGATCACCAGGTAAAGCCTGGCTGTGGCGCCAAGCGTTCGGGAGATGATGAAGAACAGCGCTCCCGTTTTGTAGGACACCATTCCAAACCGGTGTTGCAGGTAATTATAGATCGAGGTCAGGTTGAGCCGGTAATACAGCGGCAGCAGCACGAAGGCGATCACAAAATAACCGATCCAGTAGCCGATCACGATCTGGAAGTAGGAAAATGCGGCAGTACCAACGGTACCCGGAACGGAAACAAAGGTCACTCCGCTCAGCGAGGTGCCGATCATTCCGAAAGCTACCAGCATCCAGTTGGAGTTGCGGTTACCGATAAAGAAAGAATCGTTGTTTGAATTCCGCGAAGTGAACCAGGCTACGACCAGCAGGATCACGAAGTAGCCTATGACGAAAGCAAGTAATACGGCAGAATTCATGCATTAAGTTTTGATGAAAGGATGCAAGATTACAAATGTAATTTTTGAAGATAAAAAAAATTGTCTTCCTTTTGCCTGCAAATGTCACCTGCAATGAACATTAACAAATTAGCGGTTTTCTGCGGTTCGAAGCCGGGCGCAGATCCGCTCTACCGCCAGCATGCCATTCAGCTGGCGCGGCTGCTGGCTGAAAACAAAGTGGAATTGATCTATGGCGGTGGCAAAAACGGCTTGATGGGTACAGTAGCCGATACCGTTATGGAGCAGGGAGGAATTGTAAGGGGTGTCATTCCGCAGGTGCTGGTGGAATGGGAAAGCCAGCACGATAAAATCACGGAACTGCTGGTGGTGGACAATATGCACCTGCGTAAACGGAAATTATATGAACTGTGCGATGCGGCGGTGATCTTGCCCGGTGGCTTCGGAACCCTGGATGAACTGTTCGAGATCCTCACCTGGAATCAGCTGTCCCTTCATGATAAAAAGATCTTCCTGCTGAACTCCGGTGGTTTTTACACCCACCTGCTGCTCCACCTGGAACAGTTGCAGCGAGAAGGCTTCCTGTACGGGAAACTAACGGAAGTGATCACCGTTATCGCCACACCGGAAGAACTGCTTCCCTATCTTATCGCAAACTGATATTATACCCGAAATTGAGAAAGGCTTTCTTTCCATACGGAGAATTCACATCCTGCAGCACGTCATAAAAAACGGAAGCGATGAACGCCCCGTTACCGGAAGGCAGCACCAGTCCGCCGCCTGCTAAAATGCTCGGTACGATCACGGCATCCAGCTTGGTGGTTTGCGGGGACGTATTATCGTAGAAGCGGATCTTGCCAAAGCGGTAATTGGCTTCCGGCTGCACCTGCAGCATCAGGTACTGAAAGGGATAGATACGACCGAATACATTCAGGCCTATGATTCCCTGCGAGGTTTTATAATACGGATTGCCGTAATAATCTCTTTGCTTATCGCTGATGTATTGTCCGTTGAGTCCTATACCGGCGGCAAACAGCTTACTGAACCGGTAGCCTACCTGCGGGGAAACATTGATAAGGGTATAATCACCGATGGATACGCCGAAATTACCGCCCACGAAGAGCTTGTCTTTCCGGAATCCTTTCTGTTCGCCTTCGTCCTGCGCCCGGGCACTGATGACCAGTACGACCAGCAGGAATGAGAATATGTATTTCATAGTCAGTTTAATGGGATGTATTGAAAATTTTATCCGCATTCAGAATATTATTCGGATCGAATATTTTTTTTATGGACCGCATCAGCTGCAGCTGTACCGGATCGAATACGATGGGCAGATACTCCTTCTGCACCAGGCCGATGCCATGCTCGCCGCTGATGGTACCGCCTAAACGCTTCACCAGTTCAAAGATTTCGCGGATGCCTTCTTTTAACGAACCATTCCATTGTTCGTCCGTAAGATCGCCTTTAATGATATTCACATGAAGGTTGCCATCGCCGGCGTGTCCGTAGCAAACGGAATGAAAGCCATAGGTACGACCTATTTCCTTTACGCCATGCAAAAGCGCCGGCAGTTCCGCACGGGGCACCACCGTATCTTCTTCCTTATAAACGGAATGCGATTTTACGGCCTCTGCTACCCTTCGCCGCAGTTTCCAGAGTTCTGCTTTCTGCTGGGCGTCTTCCGCAAAAAGGATCTCGCCGCATTCGAAGTTCATTACGATCTCGGAGATCCCTTCCATTTCCTTCATCAGCACATCCACGTCGTTCCCGTCCACCTCGATCAGCAAATGAGCCTGAACATGATCTTCCAGACGAATACCCGACTGGTCTACAAAGCGCAGCGCCCATTCCAGCGCATCGCGTTCCATGAATTCGAGTGCACTGGGCGTAAAGCCGGCCCTGAATATGGCACTCACCGCTTCGCACGCCTTTTCAGCATGGCCGAAGGGCACCAGCATCAACAGGTCGTATTTCGGAAGGGGCAGTAATTTCAAAACAGCCTTGGTCACAATTCCCAGGGTGCCTTCGCTGCCCACCATCAGTTGGGTAAGATTGTAGCCGGTGGCATTCTTCAATACATTGGCGCCGGTCCAGATCACGTCTCCGGTAGGTAACACGACCTCCAGGTTCAGTACATAATCTTTCACCACACCATACTTCACAGCTTTGGGTCCGCCGCTGTTCTCAGCAATATTTCCTCCGATCATGCACGAGCCGCGGCTGCTCGGGTCAGGTGGATAGAACAGTCCGCGCTCCTTCACCGCATCCTGCAGCACTTCCGTGATCACCCCGGGTTCCGTGATCACCTGCAGGTTGCGTTCATCGATGGTAAGGATCTTATTGAGCCGTTCAATGGAGAGTAACACGCCTCCCAGGTGTGGAAGGGCGCCTCCGC
Organism: Flavisolibacter sp.; assembly: GCA_036263415.1. GTDB lineage: Bacteria > Bacteroidota > Bacteroidia > Chitinophagales > Chitinophagaceae > Flavisolibacter. The sequence goes on along the minus strand of DATAHC010000120.1, from coordinate 635 downwards.
TCAATCCGGTGCCGCCGCCTCTGGGGGTGACCGGGATCTTATGCTGGTTGCAAACCTTCAGGATCCGGCTGATCTCCTCTGTAGTACCTGGCTTCAGTACAACCTCGGGCAGGTAATGAAGATCTTCCGTTTCATCATGGGCATACTGGTCCAGGACCTCAGGGTCGGCAAATACATAGTTTTCACCAACAATACCTGCAAAGGTTTCCAGCAACGCAGCGATACCCGTCTTATTTTCCAAAGTCATGCGGTACAATCTTGCTGTAAAAATCGTTCAAAAGCAGCAAAAGTGAAAGCCATAATGTTTAATAGGTCTTAAAACTGGGGCAAGGGGTCACTTTATTTCCACCCGGACTGATCATCCCCTGCTTCACCAGGGAGAATTCAAATGCGCCTCTCGTGCCATTATAGGTTTTGAGCGTGGATATAGTGGCATCGTAGGTAAACGAGAAGGTATAATCCTTATAGCCTAGACCAATCAGGGGAATCACGGATTCTTTATGCCGGTAATAGGCGCCGCCGATCAGCACATACTGGCCGTCGCCGGATAGATTATAATGGGCATTGATACCACCTACGATCTCCGAAGCGGTCGCCTGACGGGTGTAGTAGACATTGGGATTCAGGATCACCTG
>DATAHC010000119.1:0-17840 GCA_036263415.1 Flavisolibacter sp. | reverse complement strand
GTATTACCTTTTATTCTACTAATATAATTATTTAAAAAAATCCGTAACATCTTTACATCCTGATAAATGATATATCTAAATGCTCTCTTGCAAACATTCTATACCCTTTATTTTCTAACTTGTTTATTGCTTCCTGAATAATTTTTATTGAATTATTAGTTTTGTGAAACTCTATACATAGAACTTTTATTTCTATGTTGTCCTGCAAAATAGAATCAATTACCTCATATTCTGCACCTTCGATATCCATCTTGAATAAGTCTAACTTTTTATGCCCATTCGCTTTCATTATATTAGATAACCTATCTACATGTGCTTCAAAAAAATTGGAAGTATTTTGTATATTAGAAATGGAATGAGAAACATGATCTTTATTCTTGGGTGAATAAAACTTCAGATTATCATTTTCCTTCCAAATACCTATATTTTTAAATACTAACTTTTCGTTCAGATTATTTTCTCCATTATAAGTAAAGTGTTCATTTAGTTGATAGCTCTTACCTTCACTCATTGAATGAATGACCTTATCGAAATGTGCTTTTGCTTTAGGGGTAGGATCAAAAATCAAGACAGTACATTGGCACATTTTCGCAAGTTCTACATCGAAGGAAATATCTTCACCAGCGCCTGCTGAATAACATATTGAGTTTTCATTTAATAACCCAGTTGGAACGTACCATCCTCCATATTCAGAACCGAGTTTAATGCTTTGCAAAAATGGAGGAACCTTCTTGAATTTAAGTTCTTTAGATAAAAATACTTTAATAAAGTACTTAAGCTTACGAATAACTTTCATTAGCAACTATTTGATTAAATAATTCAAAATATCTTTTGGCCATATCACTGTCTTTGAATTGACGTAAGGCAACATTTAAAGACGCCGAAGAAAATTCATTATAAATTTTTTGATCATTCAATATTAGTAGCGCCTTATTTGCAAAATCGGGGAAATCAAATGGTTTGATTATAAATCCATTTATACCATTTCTGATAATCTCACTATTACCTCCAATATCAAATGTGACACATGGTGTACCACATGAAATTGACTCAATTAATATATTGGGTAAATTGTCGGCCCTGGTTGGATAAATAAATAAGTCTGCAGCATTTAAAAGTTCGGCCACTATATATTCATCGTAAACATAGCCCTTTCCATACACATGTAACTTTGATAATCCATTAAACAGCTCATTGTCAGTGTCACCAACTACAATAAGGCTTAAAGTATCCTTAGAAAATTGGTTCATCAATTTTAAAATATTAAGCAAATCTGCACCTCCTTTCCATGGGTTTCCGGCTTCTATTTTTTCAGCAGCGAACATTACAATTTTACCATCTAATGGCAAGCCATGTTTTAATCTGCATTCTGACTTGCTAAGTTTTTTAAATACCTGCTGATCCAGGCCATTATAAATTTGCTTTATCTGCTTTCCACTAAAAACAGGGCTTTGTTTTGCCATCTGGAAAAGCCATTTTGAAGGACATACAATATGAAGATCCGAGTTTCCATAAATCCTTTTCTTCAATTTCAGCAAGCCAGCTCCATAATTCAATCCGATTGTTGGTGGTATTTTAGTAAGGTTATGATCATTTTTCATATATAGCCATGACTCATTACCAAAAGTATGTGCACTGTTTCCAGTAAAACTCCACATATCGTGAAGGGTCCATACAATAGGTGCAATTTTTGACAATTTTTCCAATAAAGGAGTCGCAAAATAACCGCCATGCGTATTATGCAGACTTATAACATCAGGCTTAACAAGTTTTGCATATCTAATGATATTTCTAGAAGAGATTGGAAAGAATAAATATTGTAAACCAAGTTTATCAGTAATCTTAGATATAATTTTTTCCAGAAGCTTACCAACCCTAGAACTATTGGTTGATGTAGATTTTATTGTCCCTTTCTGATATCTTACTAAATAAAAGTTTTTGACATCGTAGTATTTTTCCAAAGAATACATAAGGCGCATAGCAATAATCGCAGCTCCGCCTTTAGTATCTGTAGTATTTATAAACAGTACACGCATCAATACTTAATAAACTTATTCATTTGACTTTCAAACTCATTTTTTTTCCAATCTCTGATTAAGATTCTAGGATATTCAAATGGTGATGTCCATGTATGTATATGTCCGTAGTAATTCGCAGCCGCAGCCTTGAATTTTAGTTCCTTTATAATGCGGATGCTATCTTGATTATAATCCTTCCGGGATCCAAAAGGATATGAAAAATATTCTACTTTATCATCTATTATTGCTTCCAGTTTGGTCTTAGAATATTGTATTTCAAATAATTGCTCCTCATAATTCAGGCAGCTAAGTGCAGGATGATTATGCGTATGTGCAGCAACTATAATTGCCTTCGATCGATGCATTGCTTTGATTTCGTTATCATTAACAAGCCTATATTCATATCGTCCTACTCTATTTATTCCCGCCCAATCCTGCATTTCAGCGATATAAGAATCCCTTACAGAAGGAATAGAGTATTTCAAAATGATATGCATTTCATTATATGTATTTAATCGATCCTTCTTCGTATTTGTTTTTAAGTGTTTTGATTGATTATTAATATTTAAATGCAAGTTTTGGGGAATTGGATTATCCAATAAGAAAATGCGCTCTAATTCATCCCACCAAAGTTCTTCCTGCTTTCCAATCTTTGAGGTGGTAATAAATATGGTAGCCTGCAAACCAAGACTCTCGAGAATAGGACGAGCGTGTTCATAATTATCTGCATATCCATCATCAAATGTGAGTAGAACACTTCTTCGAGGTATTCTATTTCTATAAAATAAATCAAAATACTCTTCTGCTTCTAATGGTAAATACTTTCGTTTCAAATGCACCATTTGATCATAAAAATGATCAGGCTTTACTGCCAGCAACTGCGGGTCCAGTTTATAATCCCAAACCCTATGATATAATAATACAATTCCATTCCTGCTTATTTGGTTTAAAATGTATCTCTTTGAAATTCCCAGCTTAGCTCTGATGGACATTATTTAATAGCTTTGACAGTAATAAGTAACTGATAATTGATATCATTAGCATCTAATTCCTCTGCTTTTAACTCTCCAGAAGAAATTCCTTCAAGGAAAGCTATCGAAGAAAGCACATTCCCATAACTAGAAACTTCTACCTTCCCCTCTCCATAAACTTCTTCAAATAACTTTTTAGCAGAAAGGACAGTGAATCGCCAATAGTCGCCCCAGCGATCCATATCATATTTTGAAATTTGTGAAATGCCACCAAGAGTAGCCAGAAGAACTCCACCCTCCTTTAACAAATAATGAGATCCATGGATCGCGCTTTTTAAGTCAAAAATGAAATTGAAAGTTTGAGTGCAGATAAAGCAATCAAACTCATTTTCTGGAAGAGATGATGTATCAGTAAGATCCCCTATATACTTTGCGCCCTCAACATTACTATAATGTAGAATATTTAGCTTTGATTTTTCTATAGCAGCACAGAATTTTTTACTATAAGTATTTTCAGCGATCTCAACTATGTTGCCTTTTATATAATCGCTATTCGATTCCAGGAACTTCTCAATATAATAACGATCGATCGGCATTCCACGATCCAAACCAAAGACGGCTGAAACTGGCTTTACTTTACGCAAACCGCCCCAGTCTACCGGGAACATCTTTGTATTCACTATTTGCCTTATTTTCTGTTTTATTCCGAACATTTAACTCAATTCATTTTGATTAGGATTAATACTACATCATGTCATACTGCTACTTTTCTTTCCTGTATTTCTTAAACGAGCCCATAATTTTCTAATTTTCCTGAAGACTCGTTTAACTATTCCAGGGTTGATCTTTTTAAAGTATTCCTTTAAAGCTTCCCTGGCCTTCTGGTCAACTTCTATATTTATTCTCTCTACTAAAATCGGCTCATCAGCTAATTCAACATCTAACATGCTGGAATCACCTGCATGTGTTCCGGATCCATCTGATCCGTTATGAAAAACAAGAGACCTTGATGGATATAACGTTACCTGATCATTTAACATAGCATGCGCATACCACCTGATAACCCATGAATTATTTTTGCCATTGATCTGATCTTGGAGCATGCGCAAGAATGGATAAGTATCATCATAATTAAACTTATACTCCAGCTTTTTATTTTTTAGTTGCTCTAATAATTTTCTTCCATCTGGCTCATATTCAGACCAACGATCCTTCCAGGTTGCCCAACCTAAACTCCCAGGATCAATCAAAAAGAAAGTAGGGGGCAAAGGTTGATTCACTGGATAAATATAGGCGTGTATACTTATAACTTTTTTATCGTTACGATAGAGTTGTATTGATTCATTCATGTACTTTAAGAAATACGGGGAAAACAGTAAGTCATCCTCAAGCACAATTACGGTTCCATAAATCGATATAACCTCAGTAACACCTTCGATTATATTATTTGCGAGTCCGAAATTCTTTTCTCTTTCAATTACAATAACCTTCTTGAAACCCTCAATACTTTTTACATAATTTCTTACTTCGTTAACTTTAGCATTCTCATTATTATTTTTAGGTCCATCTGAAAAAATATAAAGAAAACTATGTTCTGCCTCTGGATTTAACCTCAATGAATTAATTGTTTCAACAGTATGTTTCAATCTATTATATACAAATAACACTATAGGGGAATATTCCATAATGGGTTTTTTAAATCAGCTTTTACCTATTGATAAAATGGACTCAAACATTTTTTTACTATTGATTGATCAGTAATAAATAGTAAACCTTTTCATACTTCATTAAGCTGTTTCGGTTCTATTGCCTTTCATTTGAATAGTTATTTTTAATACGCAATACTATAAAGTAGTAAGCCACTAGATATATGAGATTGGTTGCTAACGATGTAAGCCCTGCGCCATAAATACCCCAAATTGGAACAATGGTAAAACCAATTACAATTGTTGATATACTAATAAAAAATCCCAGTAGGGCCACCAGTCTAACCTTTTCCAGGTAAACCAGATAATTACTTAATAAAGGCGTTATGGAGGCTACTATTTGACTGATTAACAAGATTGGTAAAATATATACAACTTCATTATATTTTGCTGGAATAAAACTCAGTAACAATAAGAATTTTAATAAAGCCCAAATCAAAAAACTAAGAAAAACAAATGAAAGTGAAGCTTGTTTTATTAATTTCTTCGTTTTACTGAAATTGATAGTAATATCTTTTTCCTTCATGAATATTGGCAACCATACATTTTGCAACGATGTAAATACCAGAGGAATAATTCCTGCAAAGGATAATGCCAGGTAATAGATTGACAGATCTTTCAAACTACCATATCGCTGTAATAAGTATTTATCGCCAAAATTTATTATGATACCAAAAGCTGCTGATATCATTATAGGCAATCCAAGTTGCAAACATTTTATAATCATTTTACCTTCTACTTTAATCAACATCACTCTGGCCATATAAAAACCAAACAGCAGCAGTAAAATCAATTCTGATAAATATCCATAGAAGAACCTTACCTGAACCTTATTTTCTTTGATTATATAAAGAGCAAGCAAGGAAATTAAATTTACCACCACGATCCTCACAAGATTATATGATTTTACCAATCGTATCTTTTCACTTGTGTAAAAATATGTTGTCAATATAAAGCTGAAGATTGTTACTAACAGAGCAAGAAATACTATACCTCTGTAAGGGCTATAATCAATATTGTTTGCAAATAAAAGATTAATGGCTTTATAATCGAGATTGAGCCAATAGGCAATCAATGTTGCCACCATCATAAAAACACATATGATAAATACTATAGTAAATAATAACTGACCTTTTTTAGCTTTTGTGTCATATGTATGATACAACTTACTCAGGGGAACGTAAAGTCCAAGGTTACAAACGAGGGAAAAGGTTTGAACAATGGAAACCAGATAATTATACTTTCCGAAATCCTCCTGACTCATATAGTGAAGAAAAAACGGGAGTAATATAAAAGCCATTGCCTTGACCAGAATATCAATTCCAAGTATGGAGGTGAACCTGGAAACCAAACCATCTGCAAAAAATCGTCGCTGAAGGGAAAGTGGCAGAAATGAACCAATTTTTTTATACATCAGTAACCTAAGTGTTAAAGTGTCGAAGGTTATAATATCTTTTTCCTCAAAGCTGCCAGTAAAGAAAATATCAAGCCTGCGACTAATCCAATAACCAGCCCACTCAATAAATATACTTTCATGGCTATGGAATTGAATTCATTGGGAATTTTGAACCCATCTATTAATACAATAGGCTGCGATTGAATATTCAAATAGCGGCTAATAGCTTCTTTCTGATTGGCCAGGCTATTCGATTGCACATAAATATCAGCTGGATTTAGTGCATTATTATAAAAGGTAGCAGGTAAGTTTGAATTCGAAAGTGAAGAGTTATACTTGGTCTTGAGAGAGTCTAACATCAATTGCTCATGCTCAATAAAATGAAGTTTATCCAGGTAAATTTTCCGCTGATTTTCCACTAATAACTTTGAATAATAATTATTATTCAAATAAGTCAGTAATGAATTTTCCAGTTTAGCAACATTCGAAACTTTACTAAGCTGCAATTGAATTTTAAAAGGCTGATTTAATTTAGTCGATGTGTCTTTGATCAAAGGATCATCATTAATTGCAAAAGCTTCTATCCAATTTATATGTGAGGCATCTTCTAGGCTAATATTCAATTCTTTACTTAATTCTTCGGGCGCATTAGCCTGAACCACCCTATTCAGGTTCTTTATAATCTGACTATAATCTTTTCTCGTTAAATCATTAGGATAGACAATCATTTCAGTTTTTAAAACCTTCGGATGCATGAGGTAATACAAATACCCAATGCCTGTGCCTATTATACAGCAAAGTACAAATCCTAATAAATTGCTTCTGATTGCATTACCAATAAAATCAATAACCCTGAAAAAGGCAGCAAGAATATTAATAAGGATGCTTTTAACGGAAGCCATCGATATTGAATCATCTACCTCTTTCGGATTAACATGAGGCTCATAGTTCATAAATGAAATTTTCCAGGTTATTGAATTTGAGCGCAAATGTAATTATCTAAATAACAATAAAAAATCTAATGCATTACAAAATAAAAATTGATTTATAATGTTTTAAGGAAAAAAATTTAAGCCTCATGCCACGTTTTTAATATTATCCGTGTCAATTGGTTGATATAAGGTTATTAATTTTTTCCAAATCTTTGTGAAACACATTGAATTATTCAAATATATATTTATCATTGTGCTTCCGTTTCATGAAAATGCCTATTAAAAACCACAGAACCATACTATTATGAGCCACATGCACCGTGAGGAAGCTCTTACCACCGAAAGAGCACGGGTCATTTCTATTCATGAAGTGAACCGATATCCAATTGAACCTTTTCAGCAGATTTATACTCCAAACAGGGCTGAGAATAACATCAAAAGGGCTTTTGATATCCTGATTTCTCTAACTGTAATTGTCTTTATTCTTTCCTGGCTACTTCCACTTCTTGCTATATTAATTAAATTGGATTCAAGAGGCCCTGTCTTTTTTATTCAGAAAAGAGTTGGTGCTTATGGCAGGTTATTTAGCTGCTTTAAACTCAGATCAATGGTTGTCAACCATTTAGCTAATACCCAGCAGGCTGAATTAAATGATCCCAGAATTACCGGATTCGGGAAATTTCTGCGTGTCTCCTGCCTGGACGAATTACCGCAATTTTTTAATGTTCTTAAAGGAGATATGAGCATTGTAGGCCCAAGGCCTCATATGATCAAAGACTGTAAGGAATTTTCCAAGGTCATAAAACATTACAATACCCGCAACCTCGTAAAGCCCGGGATCACCGGCATGGCGCAGGTCAAAGGGTACAGGGGTAAAACGGAAGATTATTATGATGTCTTCCATCGCTACAAATGGGATATGTTCTACGTCCGGAACAGAAACTTTTTTCTGGATATGCGCATTATCCGTTTGACCGTTACCTCAACTATTTCTACCGTTTTCAGTACATTCGGAAAAAACAAAAAAGTTGAAGAGACGGTTATCAGCTATGATCTTGAAACATCGGAATACCTGAATTAACCGAAATCCTTACCCATGCAAATCCAATTCCGGGCAGATAATCAAACCTCAGGGGTTCTTCCATTACCTGGTATACAAACCCTTATATCCAAACGGGCGATAAGTTTAGCAGGTGATGATAATGCGGTGACAAAGGTCAGTGCCGTGATCATTGCCTACAATGAAGAAAGGATCATCCGGCAGACACTGAGCAGATTATGGTGGTGCGATGAGATCATTATCATAGACAGCTTCAGTTCCGATCAAACAGTAAAGATTTGTGAAGAGTTCGGTTGCTCCATTTTTCAAAGAGCTTTTAATGGTTTCGGAGATCAGAAGAACTTTGGTATCAGCAAGGCAAAAAATAATTGGATCCTGTGTCTTGATGCAGATGAGGTCCTGTCAGAGCCTTTAATCGAAGAAATCAGACAGGAACTGACAAATAAGCCTTCCTGTTCTTCTTATAAAATTCCCCTTAACCTTGTATTCATGAACAGGGTATTTCGATTCGGAAAAGAATCGAATGCGACTGCCACAAGGCTATTTGATAAAACAAAAGGTTCCTGGGACGGCGCTATTGTACATGAATGCCTGAATGTTACCGGGCCGACTAAAACCCTGAAAAGCAAGATCTACCATTATAGCTACCAGGATTATGACCAGTTCCTTCATAAAATAAATTTGTATTCCTCACTAGGCGCTCAAAAGTTGCTGAAAAAAGGCAAAAAGAAGTCTAAAGCAGTAATTATCCTCGCTATACCTTTTAACTTCTTTAAGTATTATTTGCTGGAAAGAAATTTCTTGAATGGATTTCATGGATTATCATGGGCTGCTTTTAATACCTTTTATCATTTTCTGAAGTATGCTAAGCTGGAAGCCTTGCGGAATTCAGAGAAGCAGGCATAATCCTGCCATTTATCCATTTCATTTGCCTTTCTTTCACAGGCTGACGCTTCAAAATAAAAAGCCTCGGGAAGCAGCCTGAACATAGCTAGCTTTACTAAAAACTATGCTATGAGAAGGATTCTGTTTCTATCAGGCTTCATCACTTTCATAAGCCTGCATTCTTTTGCCCAGATTACACTTACCGGACTTCCCAGTGGCGGCAATAAAAAAGCGGTAGTGGGTGAACGAATCGGACTTACAGACGTAACCATCCATTACGACCGTCCCGGTGTTAAAGGCAGGGAAGGAAAGATCTGGGGGCAGCTCGTCCCTGTTGGCTTTGTAGACCAGGGATTTGGTAACAGCAAAGCAGCACCCTGGCGAGCCGGATCAAATGAAAATACCACCATAGAGTTTTCCAACGATGTAAAGATCGAAGGACAGCCCCTGAAAGCAGGTAAATACGGCTTCTTTATCGCTTACGATTCTTCTGAATGTACCCTGATCTTCTCCAATAACAGCAGTTCCTGGGGTAGCTATTATTATAATGATAAGGAAGATGCCCTCCGGGTAAAGGTAAAACCGGTTCGTAATCAAGTTCCGGTTGAATGGCTGAAATACGAATTTCTTAACCAGACGGAAAATACGGCTACCATTGCGCTGGAATGGGAAAAACTGATCATCCCTTTCAAAGTAGAGACGGATTATATTGCCAACCAGCTGGAAACCTTCCGTAATGAGCTGCGCTCCGAAAGAGGATTTTTCTGGCTCTCCTGGGATCAGGCGGCACAATGGTGCCTGCAACGAAATGTCAACCTGGAAGAAGCCTTGCTCTGGGCAGACTCTGCATCCGGCCCCAGCTTTGGCGGACAGGCTCTATTCCAGCCCCATAGTACCAAAGCTCAGATCCTGAACAAGCTGGGTAGAACCGCTGAAGCCGACGCGATCATGAAGGCATCGCTCCCACTGGCTAACTTACAGGAGCTCCATCAGTATGGCCGGCAGCTATTGCAACAGAAAAAGAATAAGGAAGCGTTGGACATATTCAAGATGAACTATGCCAAAAACCCGAACCAGTTCACTACGCTGATGGGTCTCGCCCGTGGCTATTCTGCCAATGCCGATTATAAGAATGCGCTTAAATATGCCCAGATGGCACTGGCACTGGCGCCTAATGAGCCCAACAAGAAATTCCTGAACGATGCCATCGAAAAGCTCAAAAAAGGACAGGATATAAATTAAAGATTCAGATAAGATTTCTTAAAAAAGAAAGCCCTGCATGCAGGGCTTTCTTTTTATACATCAATTTATTAATTGCACCCTAATAGTTCACAAAGCTTTCTTTCCAGGTCCGCGCCACGAAGATCCTTTGCTACGATCTTACCATTGGGATCAATCAGGAAGTTCTGCGGAATGCCCTGAACGTGATAGAGCTGCGCTACCGCATTGTTCCATTGCTGCAGGTCACTTACATGCGTCCAGGAAAGGTTATCTTTTTCAATTGCTTTCAGCCAGGCATCTTTTTCCTGATCCAGCGATACGCTTAGTATGGTAAAATTCTTATCCTTGAAACGACTGTATGCTTTTACTACATTCGGATTCTCGGCCCGGCAAGGCTTGCACCAGCTGGCCCAAAAATCCACCAGTACATATTTGCCTTTGAAGGATGACAGGGAAACCGGTTGGCCATTGGTATCGTTCTGGGTAAATTCCAGGGCATCGGTACCGATCGCTCCTACTTTACTGAAAGCGATGAACTCAGAAAGGCTTTTCCCGACATTCGATTTCCGGATCGATTCATCCAGCATATTATACCGCTGCTCCAGTAAGGCAGGGTTTTCATTCAATTGTGCTGTCACGAACAAAACAAAGGGAGAAACATATGATGTCTTTCTGCTGCTGATAAAACGGGTCACTTCATTATCGATCAGCTTTACCAGTGAATCGTATTGCCTCATGGAAGCCTGTCTTTTAGCCTCGCTGGCACCCTGCTGCATCTGGGCAGCTGCGCCGTTCAATTCACCGATCAACGGATTAAAAGTTGCCTGGAAGGCATCAAAATCCACCTGCGATGCAGATCCTTCAATTTTCAGGTGCTTGATATCTTTTTTCGTTCCCGATACTTTTATAGGAGCATTCTCCAGAAAAACATAAATAGGTTGTTCGTTGGGTAATACCAGCCAGAACAATCCAGGTTCAGGTATCATTCCTTTAAGGGAGAAAACACCTTTTGAAGCGGTGCCGGTGGCCAAAACCTGATTGGCATCCTGTGTAGAGGTGATCCGCACGGTTCCATCACTGATTCCCTGAATGGTCCCACTTACGGTAAATCCGTTGGATTGAGCATAGATAACACCGGGAAGCAAAAGAAGGCCAAAGAGTAGTTTTTTCATATTATTTCGATTGATGCCGCTGCTCCAAAACCTTTACAACATCCGTTAAAGAGCAATCTTTCGCTTGCAATAATATCAAATAATGGAACAATAAGTCAGCCGCCTCATTCAAAAATAACGCTTGATTAACGTCTTTTGCCTCGATCACCAGTTCTACCGCTTCCTCACCAACTTTCTGAGCTATTTTGTTGATGCCCTTATTAAAAAGCTGTCTTACATACGATTTTTCATCAACCCCTTTGCGCCGCAACTCAATAATATGCTCCAGGTAGTAGATAAAATCGTCCTTATGATTTTTCTCACTCCAGCAGGTATCAGCTCCCGTATGGCATACCGGACCTTTGGGTTCTGCCTTGATCAGGAGGGTATCCTTATCACAATCCAGTAAAAGCTGCCTGAGCTGTAGGTGATGGCCACTCTCCTCTCCCTTGGTCCAATGTCTTTTCTTGGACCGGCTATAGAACGTTACCAAACCGGTTCGCTCGGTCAGTTGAAGTGCCTCTTCATCCATAAATCCCAGCATCAGCACTTTATGAGTATGATAATCCTGGATAATGGCTGGCACCAGGCCATCCTTATATTTTGCAAAGTCTACGTTCATCGTATCTAAATTATTTAAGATTTTCAGTCGTTGCAAGTTCCCGAATAAGCAGGTTTATGGAACATCAAAGGCGCACTTCGATTCCTCTTCCTTTGAGATAATGCTTCAGGTCGGGGATCTCTATTTCTTTAAAGTGAAATACACTGGCTGCCAGGGCTGCATCCGCCTTAGCTGTTTCAAATACCTCTGAAAAATGGGATAAGGTGCCGCCACCGCCGGAAGCGATCACCGGTATGTAGAGTGTTTCCGAAAGCTGCCGGGTGATATCGAGCGCAAATCCCGATTTGGTTCCGTCATGATTCATCGATGTCAGCAATATTTCTCCCGCACCCAGTTCCTGCGCTTCCAGGGCCCACTCCAGGCAGTCCTTTTCTGTTTGGGTTCGTCCCCCGTTCAGGTAAACTTTCCAGTTACCGTCCGCTTCTTTCCGCGTATCAATAGCCAATACCACGCATTGGCTGCCCGCTTCCCGGGCAATTCCGGATATGAGGCCTGGATCATGGAAAGCAGCTGTATTGATCGAGATCTTATCGGCGCCTGATCCCAGGAGAATGCGAACATCTTCAACTGATTTAATTCCACCGCCTACGGTAAAGGGAATATTGATCGTATGCGCAATCCTTTTCACCAGCACTGCCAGCGTTTTTCGTTTTTCTATAGTGGCGGTTATATCCAGGAACACCAGTTCATCAGCCCCCTGCTGCGCATAGGCCGCAGCCAGTTCCACAGGATCTCCGGCATCTCTAAGGTTAATGAAATTGGTGCCTTTAACGGTTCTCCCATTTTGTATATCCAGACAAGGTATGATTCGTTTCGCCAGCATATCAATTGTTCCATTTATTCAAATCCTTCAGGTCGATCCGGCCTTCATAGATTGCTTTTCCTATAATAACTCCTTTACAACCGGCTTCTTCCAGCGCATAAAGGTCATCTGTTGAACTCACACCCCCGCTGGCTATGAAATGCAGATCCGGGAATTTCTGCACAATATTTTTATAGAGTTCCAGTGAAGGCCCTTCCAGCGCCCCGTCCTTGGATACATCCGTACAGAAGATCTGGTTCAGCCCTTTTCCGGAATACTTCTCAATGAAGTCATATACCCAGATCGCCGTCTGCTCTGTCCAACCCGTAATCGTGATCTTTTCATTCTTTACATCTGCACCTAACAGAAATCTTTCGGCTCCATAACGGGCCAGCCAATCTAAGAAGGTCGCTTCTTCCTTAACAGCCATGCTGCCAATTGTCGCCCATTTGCTGCCCGATTCAAAAACGATCGTCAGGTCTTGCTCCGATTTAATACCGCCTCCGAAATCGATCTGCAAGGATGTTTTACCGGCTATGGACTCCAGCACCTTCCAGTTCTTCACGGCCCCTGCTTTGGCACCATCCAGGTCCACCAGGTGCAGCCTCTTCAGGCCGGCATCCTCAAACTGGCGCGCTACTTCAAGCGGATGTTCATTATAGATTTTCCTAAGGGAATAATCGCCATGTGTCAGCCTTACGCACTTTCCTTCTATGATATCGATAGCTGGTATGATTTCCATTCTTTGATTCTTTGTATTCGGGATCAGATACGTTCAATAAAATTCTTAAGGATCCTGTCGCCGGTGGCGGCACTTTTCTCCGTATGAAACTGTACCCCATAAAAATTATCTTTTCCTACCGCAGCGGCATATTCTATTCCATAGTGACAATTGGCGAGCGTAAAATCACTATCCTCCGCGTAATAACTGTGCACATTGTAGATATAGCTGTTCTCTTCAATACCCTGGAATAAGGGCGACTGTAATCCATAGATTGTATTCCATCCCACCTGTGGCACCTTAAGAACCTGGTCCTGAGAACGAAACTTTTTCACTGAAACCGGAATGATTCCGATGCAGGGGGTATCATTTTCTTCCGAATGAGCACACAGCAATTGCATACCTACACATATTCCCAAAACGGGCTGCTTCAGCTCCCGGATCACCTGGTCCAGTCGATTTTGCCGCAGGCTTTTCATGGCACTGCTGGCCTCTCCCACTCCGGGGAAGATCACCTTATCAGCAGAGCGGATCGCATCCGGATCATCTGTTATCTCAGCTGAAAATCCAAGACGTTCCAGTGCATTGGTTACAGACTGAATATTTCCGGCATTATATTTAACGATGGCAAGTTTCATTGTCTCTGAATCTTTAAGGCTTTCTTTTAGTTGATGATCTGCTCCAGGAAAGCTTTTGTTGCTGGTTCCACATCTCTCGCATCTTCCAGAGCCTTGATATAGGCGGACCCAATGATGGCTCCATTCGTATACCGGCTGGCCAGTTGAAAAGTCTCCTTATCCTTGATTCCGAATCCTACCAGTACCGGGTTCTTCAATTTCATCTCGCGGATACAGTTAAGGTACGCTTCCACATCACCGAAATCTTTATCCGACCCTGTAATGGAGGAAGATGATACAGCGTATAAGAAACCCGAGCTCAGCTGGTCCAGTTTCAAAATGCGTTCAGGCGATGTTTCAGGAGTGATCAGGAAGATAAAGTCAAGACCGTATTTTTTTATAATCAGACTGTACTCGTTCTCAAACTCATACATGGGAATATCGGGTATGATCAGTCCATCGATCCCCGCTTCGGCCGCCTGAGCGCAAAATTCCTCGAACCCATATTGCAGCAGCGGATTCAAATAGCCCATCAGCACTACCGGTACCTGTATCTCCTTACGAAAATCCTTAAGCTGACGGAATAAAGTGGCTATGGTCATGCCGTTATCCAGCGCTTTGGCGCTGCTGGCTTGTATCACCGGACCGTCTGCCAGCGGATCACTGTACGGCATACCCAGTTCTATCAGGTCGGCACCGCCACTCTGTAGAGCTTTCAGAACGACGCGTGTGCTGTTCAATTGCGGATACCCTGCCGTGCAGTAAACATTCAATACCCGTTGTTGCTTTCGCTTAAAAAGTGCTTCAATCCGGCTCATAGTAGATCATAAAAAGCTGATACATTCTCCCATTCGGGGTCATGCTCGATTTCAAAATAGTTTTCCCGCTCTACGGTTTGCATATAAGGCTCCAGGAAGTTCTCCACCCCATCCTTGTCCTTCGTATAGAAAATGATTTCCCGCGTCCGATAAATAGTAGTATGGCCTACATGAACGGAATCCGTATGTTCTTCCAGGTACTCAATGATCTGTTTTTCCACATCATTCAGATAGTCGTACTCGGCTCCTTCCGGGTGGCCGTTCTCATTGAAGACATCCGGGATGATTTCGATAAAAACCGAATAGGGAAATTGTGATCGGTTCTCGAGCTTTTTGAGATCCGTATTGATCACGGCTAAGGCAGGATGGCCTTCAATCTCAAATTCGAATCCTGTATAGATCGCATCGGCACTCTTCATAGTTAATTTAGTTTGCTGTTATTTATCGTCCATTACCCTCATGTACGTAGCAAGGTCCTTATCTCCCCGTCCGCTAAGGCAGATCACTACCGTATCGTTATCGGCAAGCTCCAACTGCTTCAGTGCGGCAAAAGCGTGTCCTGTCTCCAGCGCCGGTATAATACCTTCCAGCCGGGCCACTTCAAAGGTCGCAGCCAGCGCTTCTTCATCCGTTGCGGACAAAAACTGGCCGCGGCCGCTATCGAACAGGTGCGCATGCAAAGGTCCAATTCCAGGATAATCCAGACCGGCTGATATGCTATGTGGCTCCACTACCTGACCGTCTGCTGTTTGCATTACCAGGCTGCGGCTCCCATGTAATATACCATCCGTTCCCAACCGGGTGGTTGCAGCGGTCTTTCCACTGTCCACACCTTCCCCGGCTGCTTCCACGGCGATGATCTTTACAGATCGGTCGTCCAGGAAATGATAATAGGCTCCGGCGGCATTGCTGCCTCCACCCACGCAGGCGATCACATGCGTTGGAAGCTCAGAGCCGGTCTTCTCCTTCAGCTGCCATTTTATTTCTTTACTGATCACACTCTGAAAGCGGGCCACCATATCGGGATAAGGATGCGGCCCTACTACGCTGCCAATGATGTAATGGGTATCGTTCGGATTATTGATCCAGTCGCGTATGGCTTCGTTAGTGGCATCTTTCAGTGTTTTACTGCCGCTGGTTGCCGGTATTACTTTGGCACCCAGGAGCTTCATACGGGCTACATTGGGCGCCTGCCGCTCTATGTCCTTCTCTCCCATATATACAATGCACTCCACGCCTTTCAGGGCGCAGACGGTAGCGGTGGCTACGCCATGCTGGCCAGCTCCCGTTTCTGCTATGATCCGCTTCTTGCCTAATCGTTCTGCCAGTAAGATCTGCCCCACGGTATTGTTGATCTTATGCGCTCCGGTATGGCACAGGTCTTCGCGTTTCAGGTAAATACGGGTCCCGTAAGCTTCACTGAGCCGCTTAGCATAAAATAACGGTGTGGGCCGCCCTACATAATCCTGTAATAGCTGGTTATATTCCGACTGAAAGCCGGGTTCCTCCATGATCTCCAGGTACCGGCGCTGCAACTCTTCTACATTGCGGTGCAGCATCTCGGGTATATAGGCGCCTCCGAAACGCCCATAATAACCCCGCTGGTCCGGCTGATAATTTCCTTTCGTTTCTTTCTGGTTCACAACGCGCTCCATACTTTATAATTTACAGCTCCTCTAAGGTGAGCTTCGTTTTTTCATTAATAATGCCTCCGGTATTTACGGTTGTATCCGGCTCAAACAACAATACCCATACTTCTTTTTCAGCAACCGGTCGGTGCTCCACCCCTCTGGGAACGATCAGGAATTCGCCTTCTTTTAATTCAATGGTGCGGTCACGGAGCTCCATCATAAAGCTTCCTTTGACTACCAGGAACAATTCATCCTCCGTATCATGATGGTGCCATATAAAGGGCCCGCTGAATTTTACCAGCTTCACCTGCTGGCCATTCAGGGCACCCACTACCTTCGGGTCCCAGTGCTCCTGGAATAATCCGAATTTTTCAATCAGGTTTACTTTTTCCATGATCAGCTATTCAGTTCGTTTATAAATTGATTCACGAGCGTCAGGTCTTTAATGCCCGGACTCGTTTCAAACCGGCTATTGATATCCACAACAAACAGATCCTTTGCCACGGGGTCCTTCATGAATTCCTTTATCAGCGGGGCATCTCCGGGCGCTATTCCGCCACTCAGGAAAAAAGGCTTGGCTATGTTCAATCCTTTTAACCGGGTCCAGTCAAACTTCCGGCCCGTGCCTCCGTAAACTGTTTCGCTTTTCGATTCTCCGCCACCGGATACGCCGGTGTCGAATAAAAACATATCGCTTTCCTGGTAATAGTCCTTGATCTTCCAGGTTACATGGTCATTCTCCACAAACCGAAAGGCTTTGATAACATGTATATAATCAGCGATCCGGGAACATTCATAAGGCGTTTCATGCCCATGCAGCTGCACCATATCCAATCCATATTCTTCCACGGCCTGCATCACCTCATCTTTGGTGGCGTCTACAAATACCCCGACTTTATAGGCTTTCAGCTTTGCTTTTTTAACGTCTGCGCCGGTCAATCCGTGCTGGCGCACATAACGCGGACTTTTCGGGTAAAATATAAAACCCGCAAAATCCACCTTCATGTCATCCAGTTGGTGTAACTGATCCAGTCGGGTCATACCGCAGACCTTTACTTTCATGCTTTGCTATTGAGCTTGTGAACAAAATCAGCAAAAGCAACCGTTGGTTCCGCATGTTTCATAAAATTCTCTCCGATCAGAAAACCTTTGAAACCTGCTTTTTTTAAAGATACAATCGTTTCCACATCACTGATCCCACTTTCTGCCACGGCAAGTTTAGTATCCGGGATCTTACCGATCAGGCCTAATGACGTATTGATATCTACCTCGAAGGTCTTCAGGTTCCG
>DATAHC010000118.1:0-10687 GCA_036263415.1 Flavisolibacter sp. | reverse complement strand
AAAGGATTTTGCAGAGGTGCCGCAGCGTCTGCAGGAAGGCACCATGATCAACCTGAACGATCCGGATCCGGGCAGCCGCATGCAGCTGCTGCTGCAGAAAGGGTATTATTTCGAAGACCCGAAAGATATTGCCTTGATTAGTTCCATGGTCACGAAGGGCATGCAGGGTGCCGGCACTATTGATAACATTGGTGAGCTCAATAAGAACCGGTTCAGCCTCGAGGCCGACCAGGCTTATGCAGCCGGCGGACTTACCTTTAAAAAAAGAGTGCAGCTTTCGCGCAGCCTGCTGGGATATGTCAATGACGATTCGCTCCGTTTTTTACAGGAGCGTAGCGCCCCGCCGCCTTATCCGGCTGCAGCGGTTATCGGTATGGGCGACCGTAAAATAGAAGGAAGTATTCATAACCGGGAGGGGGCCGCTGTTGCCGGTATTCTGGTGCGGCTGCAGATGATCCTTCCGCAGGATAGTGCCTCAGGTGGTGCCGTAGTGGAGCCGGAGAAACGAACCGTTGAACGATCCGGAAGCTGGACGAAAACCTATGTATTGGATTCGGCAGGACATCGTCAGCTGATCGCGCTTACGGCATGGGCCCGCACCGATGGTAACGGTAGCTTTTCCTTTCAGCAGCTGCAACCCGGAAGCACGTATGAAGTGCTGCCGTTGCAGCCGGGCTTTCAATTCGGGGCCTCACAGGGTATTTCTGAATTGAAGGAAGACCTGTCCCTTCGCTTTTTACAATCCGTGCATCGCATCCGTTTGTTTTCCACCCGTGACTTCAACATCCTCAAGAAAGAACGTTCGCTGATCGTGCGCACGCCGGAAGCCTTCATGACCTGGTATTGGATCATTGCATCTGTATTACTGGCCGGCTTTCTTTTGGTGCACCTGGTGCTGAGTGTTCGCTTTTCACAGGCGGACCAGTTTGTTCTCCCGGTGATCATGCTGCTTACCGGAATCTCCTTCATCACGTTGTTAAGCCTGCAGGATCCACTTCGCGACCGCTTCCTCGCACAGAATATGCTGATCTATTATGGTATCGGGATCATCCTGCTCCTGGCGCTTCAATTCATCAATCTCAAAAAGTTTACAACGGATTCCGCCTTCTTCCGGCTCATCCTTTTTAAAGCTCAGCCGAAGGCTGCCAACGGATGGCCCTGGGCTGTAGTCGCTGTCGGCTTGCTGATACTGACCATTTTGTTTGGCTCCGGTCCGGAAGGAAGTGGCGTAAAAGTGAACCTCTTTGGCTTTCAGCCCAGCGAGATCGTTAAGTTTGTACTGCTCATTTTCCTCGCCGGCTTCTTTGCCACCAACGAACAGTTCATCAGTGAATACCGTCGCTGGAATAAACGCTGGCCTTTTTTCATACTGGCGGTAGCGGCTATTGTCGGTGCTATTCTTTTGTTTCTGATCCTGGGTGATCTGGGACCGGCCATGGTGGTCTGCTTCACCTTCATCATATTATTTTCCTACTCCCGCGGCGACTTCCTGTTCATGGCCGGGACGGTGCTGGTATATGTACTGGCGGCCTGGTTCCTGAAGAACATCTGGCTGGCCACCGGCATTGCACTGGGCGTAGTGGTACTGATGATGTTGTTCCTGCGCCGGCAATTGAGCGAAGCATCGGTGATGGCCCTGGTGGTGATAGCCGGCTTTTTGTTACTGGACCAGGTGCCGGGCCTGCATCAGTTATTTCCCGGCCCGGTACAGCGCCTGACGGAGCGTAAAGCCATCTGGCAGGATGCCTGGAATAACGAGGTATATGGCGGCGACCAGGTAGCCAATGGTATCTGGGCCATGTCCAGTGGTGGTATCACGGGCCAGGGGGTTGGAGAGGGTTTTGCCAAAACCATTCCGGAAGCGCATACGGATATGATCCTGCCTTCTATCGGTGAGGAATTCGGATGGATGGGCATTGTAGGCATATTCATTTTATTCCTGGTCTACCTGCACCGCTCCATTCTCATTGGCCGGCAAACCGGCCGCTCCTTCCTGTTCTATTGCTGCGCGGGTATTGGTATCAGCACATTTGTGCAGTTCCTGCTCATAGCCGGCGGCTCTACTGGAGCTTTGCCGTTATCGGGAGTAGCCCTGCCTTTTATCAGTTATGGGGGATCTTCCCTGGTGGCCAATATGCTGGCGGCAGGCTTCCTGCTCTCGGCTTCGCAATGGAGGGGATCAGCCGTGCAGATGAGTTATATCACCGAACGGCAGGACCGAAACCTCGTTCCTTCCCTGGTAGCTGCCTGCATAGGTATATTACTGCTCGTAGTGAATGTTTCGCAATACCTGTTCAATAATGAAAAATGGGTGGTGCAGCCGGCGCTGGTGGCGGACAGGAGCGGGGCACGCATGTTCAGCTACAACCCCCGCCTGGCCATCCTCATGAATAAGCTGCAGGCTGGCTCACTTTACGACCGGAAGGGACGCATACTGGCAACCAGCAAGCCGGAACTGATCCGGCAACAGCGGGATTCCCTGATGAAGTCCGGGGCGGGATCGTATAATCTCGAGGCCGATGTACATAAGCGGCTGGATCGCTACTATCCCTTCCAGGAAAATCTTTTCTTCTGGCTGGGCGATGCCAATACCGGCATCTTCAATGGCAGTACCAATGGCTATTTTGCCGAATACGAGCACGGAGCGGAGCTGAGGGGCTTTCACACCCCAACCGTCAACTTCACGGTAACGGCCAGCAACTTCCGGGAAGACCGGTTCCTGCCGGGTGTCCAAAGGGAAATGGTGGTCAGCCGGAAAGACTACAGCGAACTGGCACCCTTACTGCTGGCCGGCATCAACAGCCAGGCGGTTGAACAGTTCAAGAAGCGGAACCGCGATGTTCAGTTGACGCTGGATGCCTCCCTGCAAACCCAATTGCAGCAATCGCTGGCAAAGGACGATTCCCTGCGCGACAATAGGGTTTCGGTAGTGATCATGGATGCCGGAAACGGCGATGTGCTGGCTTCCGCACTATATCCCTTGCCGGCTGTCAATAACTGGGAGCAGCTCACGATGTCGCCCGCAGAGCAGAACCGTCAGAATGGATGGATCACGAACAGTGATCTTGGATTTACCTACGCTACGCAGCCGGGCTCCACGGCCAAGATCGTAACTACATTGGCCGCCTTCAACAAGCTGGGATTGGCTGCTGCGCAACGGAAGTTTATGGTACGCACCGATGAACGCATCAGAACGAAAGGCCTGGAGCCGGATGAAACAGGATGGATCGACCTGGAGCGGGCGCTGGTAAAATCAAACAATGTCTATTTTATCAAGCTGGCCAATGAAGCGCACCTGCAGGAGGAAATGGCCAGGCTTTATATGCAGACCGGTATGTTCCTGAAAGGCGTTGGCGGATACCTGTATGCGCGTGATGAAGTGAGCGAAGAGCAAAAAGACAAGTGGATGAATTACTGGAGAAAGACCGAGTTCAATACCCGTCCGCGCTATAATCCCAATAATATTCGCCTCACCCGTGCCAAAGGGATCTCAGGCATGGCCTGGGGACAGGGAGAACTGATCGCCACGCCAGCTGCAGTGGCCCGCCTGGCGGCAGGCGTAGCCAATGGAGGAATGCTGGTGCCCAACCGCTTTGTACTGAAGATCAGTGATTCGGCGTTGGGGGTTCAAAAGGGTACACGCATCGTAACCGACCCGGCCTATGCACAGCTGACCCAAGGGTATATGATCAAGCAGAGTGCAAATAAAACACAACGGCTGGGCGTAAAAGTGGCGGGTAAAACGGGAACGCCGGAGCGCATTGTGAAAGGTGAGCGGGTTAATGACGGCTGGTATGTATTTTTTGCCCCAAAGCCCCAGGGAGGCGGTCACCTGGTGGTCTGTATTCGCATCGAATCTACAAAAGGCTCCAGCGATGCCGTAAAGCTGGCAGGCGATCATGTAGTACCGTTGCTGCTGCAGAAGGGTTATATAAAAAGCTTTGAAACGGAAGGGGAGCCGGCACCGGCAGGCCCTGCGGAAGAGCAACGGATAACACGCGAATAAGCGGACCCAGGTTTAACGTTGCAATTGCTAAAAGTGAATTAGCTTGCTGAACCGCTGCCCGTGTAAATTGGACTATTTATTGACTTATATACCTAACATAAATAAGCCTTCATGCTCGATCTGTTTAAATCAAATGAAACCCGGCCACAGGATGTAAAGGAACTGAGGAGCCGGTTGCTCCAATTCATCAAATCCGAACTGGGCCGTCTGGAAGATGGAGAAGGTAAATCCATCCGCTCGATCCAGCTTTTTCTTTTGGAGAAAACGGAAGACCTCCACCTCCATGAGGCGGCGGTGTATGCGGAGGATGAGCTCCGGTTCAAAAATGAAGTGCAGCGGATCGCAGATGATTTTGCGCTGGACCTTCCCGAGTTCTGGAACCTGGAGGTGCAGTATGTGGACAGTCTGCCGGCAGAAGCCATCAAAGCGCCAGGCATGGAAGCGGCTTTGTTCATTCAGACCCGGAAGCGATCCATTCAGAAATCGGCTACAGCCTATATAACGGTCATGAACGGCGAGGCGGAAAAAGAGCTGTATGAAATCCGTTCCACCTCCGGACGCATCACGATCGGACGGGAAAAGAAGGTGCAGGTGGAAGAGGGATTCTTCCGGATCAATACCATCGCTTTCCCCGCATCCAGTCAGCATGCCAGCAACAAGTACATCAGCCGTCAGCATGCGCATATCGAATTCGAGAACGATCTGGGTTGCTTTATACTTTTTGCTGACGAAGGAGGGATACCGCCCCGCAATAAGATCAAGATAAAATCATTGGACAACCCCGATGCGGTCAAGCTCCATTCCATGGAGATCGGTCATGTGCTCCAGGAAGGCGACCAGATCATCCTGGGCGATTCGGCGGTCCTGGCTTTCAGTTATTCTAATACGATGGTCTGATCTATGGGGAAGGTGTTTACCATAACGGAAGGGCTGGAGAATATGGGCGCGATGAAAACGGGTGGGCAGGGTTCCGTGTATAAGGGCCGGCGCATGGGCCCCATCATCACGGCTGTAAAACTTTTACCCACGCCCATCCATACGGAAAGTGCCGATGATAAGAACTTCCGTGATTTTCAGAACGAAGTGCAGAAGCTTCGAAAGGTGAATGAAGACCCCAATCCCAATGTCGTCAAGATCCTGAGCTCCGGCATTACGGAAAGCGGAAGCTTTCCTTTTATTGAGATGGAATACATTGAAGGGCCGGACCTGGAGGAGTTATTGAAGCCGCCGCATGATCCCGTCTTCACACTTAAGGAAATCATCAAGGTGGCGGAACAGCTGGCAAACGCACTGGCTCATTGCCATAGGGTGGAAGTGAAGCATGGCGATATCAAAAGCAATAATGTCAAGCTGAATATCCATACCGGAAATTATATTCTTCTCGATTTCGGCCTGGCCGCCATGTCAGACGAGCAGCGCCGTACCAGCCTGCGTCATGCGGGTGCTATCGAATTCATGGCGCCGGAACAGAACGAAGGCACCATGCTTTTTCAAACCGATGTATACAGCTATGGGGTAATTTTATATGAGCTCCTCGCTGGCTCGGTTCCCTTTCCGCTGAAAGATAAGGGCGAAACAGCCCGCAACACGGTGATGGTGGCGCATATGGAAGTGCCCGTTCCGGATGTGCTGGCCCTGCGTAAGGAGCACCTTCCGCAAAGCTGGAGTGCGGAGAAGCAGGGCAGGGAAATGAATGTACCGTCCTGGCTGCTGCAATTGCTGCAGAAATGCCTGGAGAAAAAGCCGGAAGCCCGGTTCAGGAATGGTATAGCCCTGCAGGAATTCATCTGGCAGAGCAGCTCCGTAAGCGGCACCTCAGATGTCGTGAGCACATCGGCCATGCAGCAGGAAAATGAACGGCTTCGCCGGCTGATCCTGCAATACCAGAATGCGGCGACGGCTAAAGAGCAGGAGATTCAGCATCTGAAGGATCAGAACCGTCAACAGGAACTGAATCATAAATATGCCCGTACGGATTCGGAGAATAAAATTAGTATTTCCAAGAGCGTATTTTTCGTACTGCTCTTTCTAACCCTGTGCCTGGCAACGTTTGCTGCGTTCAACCTGTTCTTTCATAAACCGGGCAACGTGAAATCAGCGGTGAACTCCGATACGACCACCTACCGGCAGGATATCGATACCAACCTGATGGCGCAAAAGCCGAAACCGAAAACGACCCGGGTGAAAAAAGACAGTGCTCCCAAGTCGATATATCCCGGAACAAAAATAGTGACGGACACGTCCGATACGGATAAGCAACCGGCAGCGGGTTCGGATAGCAATAATGAGGGGAAGGAATCTACCGAGGCGCTTCCTAAATACAAGGTCATCAACAAAGCGTACTTTCATAACGAGCCGGATGAAACCACCCGCCGTAATGCGTTCCTGGTACATTGGAACAATGCCGTGCTCACTCCCATTGAAGAAAGAGACGGGTTCATTTACGTGATCTACACCAATGAAAGAGGGCAAACCTCCAAAGGCTGGCTAAAGAAATCGGATCTGCAGCTTATAGAATGATTGAAAAAGTCCATGGTTTTCTTAAGTGGCAATAAGGGCTTTCCTTTAATAATGGTTATTAAACATAATATGGTTTGCACATATAAAATCAGCACTATATGTTTGAACTACACCTGCCTGCCAACGCTCCCATATTTATAACCGGAGACTACTTTCAATCTTTTACCGTTTAGTACGTTCCCATTTCTGTTAGCTATGAAAACACGTTCTTTGGTAATAGCAGCCTTGCTGTTACACCTGTCCTCCTATGCCCAAAATACAACCACCGCCAACGGTACCAGTACCGCAGGCGCTTCCAGCTTTGTTTGTCTTGCCGGTTCTTTTTCAGGTATGCAATATCTGAATACACCTTCTTACAGCGACTATACGCACTTCGATCTGCTGGCCGGAGCGGGCTGCAGCTATTGGCTGCACTCCACTCTGAATGGTACATCAGCTGCCGGCTCCTATGCCGGTTTTCATGTTCGGTCATCTACCGTTCTGAGTTTACTGCCTGGAATTAAAATTGAGACCTATCTCAATGGCACGCGGCAGGAATCAGTGCCCGGAGCCGATCTGGTAGATATTCTGGCGTTGGGCGAGGGCGACCTTTATTTTAAGACAGCGAAAGACTTCAACGAGATCCGTATCGTGTTCGGTGGGCTCTTGAATGTTGCCTATAGCATGGATATTTTTTATGGCTACGGGTTGGGATTAGCCCCTACAGGAAATGTACTGCCCCTGCGCCTGCTGCAATTCGAAGCGAAAGAAAGTGCCGGTGGCGTGCAGCTGAACTGGACCATCGATACCGATGAAGCGATTCGGGATATGATCGTGGAAGCCAGCCAGGACGGCAATTATTTTACAAGCCTTCAGCATCTGAAGCCGGGTAAAGAATCACAATACCGCTATACCGATCTGGATAAAAGCGGTCCTTTTTACCGTTTACAGATCCTTACCGATAAGCAGCGGCATTACAGTACCATCATCAGGACAGCAACCGGTAATCCTGCACTCAGCATGACGTATAATAATCCTGTTAAAGACCGGTTGCTGGTAACCCTTTCCGGCTGTAAGGGAATACATAAATTAATGCTCACCCATGAAAGCGGACAGCAGTTGTTTATAGGGTCGGTATCATTGAATTCCGCTATAAGTACGGAAAGCATCGATACCCGGTCCTTTCCCAGAGGTCTGTGTATTCTTGCGGTCGCCGGTCCGGACGGACAACTATATACCCGTAAGCTGATGCTGCAATAGGGAAGTAGCGGTCTTCCTGCCAGCAGACCGCTTGTCACGAGTCTTCCACAGGAAAGCAGAAAAAGTGTAGCTTACCATAGCTATTGAATCGGCTCGCGCATAAGGAGACACCTAAAACTGTAATTATGCGTACACTACTACTGCTGTTGCTCCTGGCGCCTGTATGGGCACAGGCTCAGCTCAACCGTTCTGCAAAAGAACTTTCCAAAGAAAAGATCAAAGAGTACGTCACTACCAAACTGCTGGCAGGTAAGGTATACAAGCCGCTTGCTTTTGAAGACATCATACCGGTCAGGGACCGTGACCCCGAGGTGGTTTGGTCCATTCAGCACCGTTTTGAAGCAGCGGAACAGGAGTGGGTAAAGGAAGCGGTAAGGGAGGAAAACAAGATGTACAATGTTACGTTTTACCTGGACCGGAAGCTAAATATAAGGCGTGCGGAAAGCAGCCAGCAGCCTTAAGAGGCCAGGCTGGAAGCAGGACTGATACGACCCCGTTTGTGGGCCAGGTTGGCCTTTTCGCTTACCACATCGCTCAGTGGCCGGTTATAAACCTTATGCTCGATCCAGGAGATGATATCCAGATAAACGAAGACCCTGGTCTGGAATCGTTTCTTTTCCAGCTGCTTGATGGTATGCAGGAATTTCTCCAGCTCGGCCTTCACCTGGTGACGGGGAATATGATAGGCACGCCGCAAAAATTTGATCATCTCTTCCTCCACCATCGTCAGGTTCTCCATCTTCGACATGAAGCGGTATACCGACTTGGTAAGGTATTCCAGTAACTCATGATTGCCCAGTTCATAATGGGCCAGCAAATGCAAAAGGCGGGCATAGCACTGGATATCGTAGCGCAGGTCCACATGGTCATTAATGATCTTCTGCAGGTAATCGATACAGGTGCCATAGTCGCCGCTGCCGAAATGAAGGGTAGCGATCTTGTAGTTCAGCACCAGGGCGCGGTGCCGGTCTATGAACAGGCTATACTCGGTGAGCTTTTCCTCAATACCGGGAACCAGCTCTAGTCCTTTGGAAAAAGTGCCCATCAGGAAGTGCCGGTTGATATTGGCCTGAGCGATATAAATGAATGATTGGATCCGGAAGTTATCATTCTCCTGCACGCGTTCCGTTTGCGCAAAGCCTTCGAACTCGGTAAGCGTCTCCGCCAGCCGGTCGCCGTTGCGCAGGTCGAAATGGGCGTTCAGCAGGTTGTGCAGGGCCTTGATATAATGGCCCGTCTCCACCCGCTTCATCAGCGGCTGCTCATGAAACAGGTTCACCCATTTCTGGGAGTATTTATAATACATCACAAAGTCCTGCCGGATATAGGCATGCCAGCTATAGCTCTGGTAGAGGTACAGCTTTTCATAGAAGCCCGTTTGCTCCCAGGCATCCGGAGGCAGGTTGTCCTTCATGAATTGTTTGATGGCCTTTTCGTCCTGCTCATTGCGGGCATGTCCATGCTTGATATACCAGCTGTAGAGTTTC
The DNA here is from genome assembly GCA_036263415.1 of Flavisolibacter sp. Taxonomy (GTDB): domain Bacteria; phylum Bacteroidota; class Bacteroidia; order Chitinophagales; family Chitinophagaceae; genus Flavisolibacter. The sequence continues at coordinate 1,435 of DATAHC010000118.1, read as the reverse complement.
AGGGAAAGGTTGGAGAGGCGCGCTACCATATCGATATGCCGGCTCACCTGCATGGCCTCTTCCGACAGGCTCTCCGCACGGTCCTGGATGCTTCGGGTAATATGCAGCGATTCGATCCGCTTTTCCAGACCGATGGCCTGCGTAAGGAAGTAAAACTTCTGGTGGGCCTTTGCAATTTCTTTAGCGCGGTCCAGTATGCGCAGGCTTTGCAGGTAAAGTCCTTTCTTATAAAGTATATGTGCGTAGTCGAACTGTTCGTTCAGCTGCAGGTCGATGCTGTCGGTGCTTTTCAGCAGGCGCAGGCTGGCGAGGATCTGTTTGTACAGATGTGCCTTCAGATTCGATAATTGCGCTTTTTGTATGACCGGCAGCTTTTTCAGCAGCACCTTCTCATCGTAGTCGTTCATTTTATCGATGGCATCGAACAGCTGGATGATCTTGAGGTTTTCGTTGCTGGAGCTTCTTTTGATATAGAGCTTGAAATGCCTTTTTTCTGCCTTTTCGAGAGAGTGGATCAGTTGAAATAAGATATCGGCAGAACGGTTGGACATAATAACACAAAATCTATAAAAGGGTTAACTGTTAAGGCTTTCCACTTTTGGATCACCAATTTGCCATCATAAAATCTGATAAACATTGCGCTTTCCAGTATAGGAGGCCGTCCTATTTTTAGCAAAGAATTCAAGTAGCAAGCAATCGTGATAGCAGGCAATCATTAGAGTTGTAAAGATAAGAAGCAGAGGGGAAAAATAGCAAGACTCAATAATTTCTATTCATATAGCAAGCAATCGTTAGCGTCCGCTGTTTCTACAGTGGACTTTTTCTTTTAACAAGGTTAAGCCAAAAAGCCAGGATTCCAAAGTCGCTTCTTCATTTTTATTTCCAACCATCCTTCACACCTCTCTTTCTCCCAGGTCATAGCCTTCCTTCCATGCGCTTTCCAGTATGCCATTATAAATATCACTGATGGAGTTGGGAACTGCGTCATTCCAGAGCATGTATTTGGAGAGCCTGCCGCCGGGTATCAGCCTGGTAAAAGCCGGACTTCCAGATTCGAAAAACCAGTCGCACGAACTGCCTTTCAGGATACCGGATACGGGTTTATTCAGCAAACGGAAATGCAGCACAACTCCATCGAAATGATCCTGAAGTGTACTGATTCCTAAGGCAAGCTGACTGTGATTTCTGGCTGAATATCGCTTCCGCACCATATCTGTATATAACCAATTGATACTGAGGCAAAAATTGGACCAGAGGTTGATTAGCTGATGGAACAGGCGGGAGGACGTCCGACGTCGGACTTCAGACTTCAGCTTTTGGCGTAACGGGTTAAAGCGTTCCTATATGATCAGCCTATCATAGGGTCTGACTGGGCTTTCCGTCTGACCCTCATTGCAAGTGGGAGCGGAGCCATGCCCCGGAGCCTGTCCCGCAA
>DATAHC010000117.1:0-4314 GCA_036263415.1 Flavisolibacter sp. | reverse complement strand
TTTCCGGGACATGAAAAGCAACTAAGGGAAGTGGGGAGGTTCCTTATTATTTTGCCACGTTCAGTAATAAGCCTACGCCCAGCAGGGATTGGGTTTGCAGCCGCGGAGCATCTTTTGAAGGGCCGAACAATTTCACATCGTCATCATAAATAAAGGTGAGTGAATAGGTTACGGAAAGGAATTTTGAAATTTTAGCTGCAAAAAGGTTGGTCATGTACAGATCAATATTCTGCGGATTATGGCGGTAGTTGGAAAAGAGGTCCAGCTTGCCGGTATAGGAAACCGTTTTATTAATGTCCTTTTTATAATTGATGCTGGCGAAAGATCCGAACTGAAAGTCCTTTTTAGAACCCGGATCCACACCATAGTACTTACCCAGGGAAGTATCGCGTACAAGGATCCAGCGGGCGGTAGCCGGTGAAAAATAGATGGACAGGTCCTTGATGGGTTTATAATCCAGACCGGCACTCAGCAACAGGTAGGCAGGGGCAAAAAAATTGGAGACATAGAGGCGTTGATTAGCCTCCGGATACTGATACCCTTTAAAGAATTGTGTGCGCAGGTTGAACAAACCACTGAGATTCAGCCTGGGATGGAGAGCATAGCCATAACGGGTAAGGTATTCAAACCGGTCATCATTCTTGCGGTTTCCCAGGCTGGTCGTCTTCACATATCCCAGGTAAAAGTCAATATTGTTATCCCAGCTATGCTTGTCTTTTTTATAATTGGCATAGGCATGAATAAAATTATTGATGGATAAGGAGAACTTATCTCCTCCGGCAGCCCAATTGGTCAGGGAGCCCTGTGCCAGAGTGAGACTGATAACGCCACCTTTATGCCAATCCCTGGGAAGAGTGTCCGCCGGTGCCCCTTTCAGTTCACGGTTCGCTTCTGCCTGAAGCTTTTTTACGGTTTCATCCTGCGCCTGCAGTAACTCTATACTGAATAGAAAAATCAAGGTAAAGCTAATGGCTAGGTATGTTTTCGTACCGGCAGCGGTTCTGGTCATAACGCATGATTTAAATAAGGCTCAGCCAGCAAAAATAAGAGCAGAGCCGCCAATTGTCAATGCGTGAAAATCCGTAGCGGCTCAACGATTCAGCAGGAGCTTTGTTCTGTGGGGTATGGATTTACATTCAGGTTACCCTTTCTGGCTGGTAAAAAATGGCCTGCTATCCGATTTTCCCGCTCTGGATAACGATCTTCCCGGAGAAGAGATTGTTATTATCGGATCCGGGATCAGTGGGGCTTTGGCGGCTTTTCATTTATGTGAAGCCGGCTTTCAGTGCACCATGATCGACAAGCGGATCCTTTCCAGTGGCAGCACCTGGGCCAGTACCGCCCACCTGAATTATGAAATGGATGCTTCCCTTTGGCAACTCTGCGAATGGTATGGAGAGGCTATTGGTGTAGCAGCTTATACAGCAAGCGCTGAAGCTGTTACCGATTTGAAAGAGCTGGTAGCCCGGTTGAATATAAATGTGAGTATGAAAGAACGCCCGAGTCTGTACCTGGCTTCCGATTCCAAAGGCGCAGCGCTGCTGCGGAAAGAATGTACGCTTCGCCGGAAATATGCCCTGCCTGCAGAATGGCTGGATAAACATCATCTGAAACAAACCTACGGGTTTGACCGGGAAGGTGCCCTATACCATCAGGAAGCAGCTGAATTGGATGCGTATCAATTATCAAGCGCGCTGGTAAACTATTGCGTGAACAAAGGAGCCCTGCGCGTTTTTACAAGAACCCGGGTCCAATCCTGGAAAGCTGGTAAAAACGGAGTTGTCTTAGAGACCGATAAAGGATTCACCGTCCGGGCTACCCACGTGATTTGTGCAGCCGGATATGAATCAGGCTCCTTTATTCCCGCTGGTCATACGGCTTTGCATTCCACCTATGCACTGGTTTCGCAGCCCTTACCTCCGGAAGTGCTGTGGAAAGAACGGGCCCTGATCTGGGAAACCGCCCGGCCCTATTTCTACCTGAGAACTACGGCAGATAACCGGGTAATGATCGGAGGAGAGGATGAGCCTTTCAGGGATGAAGCAAAAAGGGATCGGCTGCTCTTTAAAAAGAAAGAGCGGTTACTTAAGAAATTCCATCAGCTGTTTCCAGACCTGGCTATAGATGCCGACTTCTTCTGGTGCGGCACTTTTGGTGAAACAAGGGATTCCATGCCGCTGATCGGTAAGTCCAATGAGAAGGAAAATATATACTACGCAATGGGGTACGGAGGTAATGGGATCACCTTCAGCATGATGGCTGCCGGGATTATTTGCAATCAGATAAAAGGCCACCCCGATCCCAGGGCAGCCTTGTTCTCGTTCCAGAGAAAAAGAAAATAGTCTATGGTTGCCCGGCACCGCCTGATGATCCATAAACCTGCCCGGTAGCATAACTGGCATCGCTGGCAGCCAGCTGCACATAGATCGAAGCCAGCTCAACCGGTTGTCCGGGTCGCCCCATTGGGGTTTGTCCGCCGAAACTTTTCAGCTTTTCCTGCGTAGCGCCGCCACTCACCTGCAGAGGCGTCCAGATCGGTCCTGGCGCTACACCATTTACCCGAATACCTTTTGGGGCCAGTTGCTTGGCCAGGGATTTCACGAAATTGGTGGTTGCCGCTTTCGTTTGTGCGTAATCGTAAAGTTCTGCTGATGGATCATAGGCCTGTTCGGAAGTGGTTCCGATAATAGCCGACCCAGGCTTCAGGTGTGGTAGGGCGGCTTTGATGATCCAGAAAGGTGCGTAAATATTGGTCTTCATCGTTGCGTCGAAATCTTCGGTGGAAACCTCCATAATAGAAGGCCGTGTCTGCTGCCGTGCGGCATTGCTGACTACGATATCCAGGCCGCCCAGTCCCTGTACCGCTTCTGCCACCAGCCGTTTGCAAAAAGCCTCTTCCCGTAAATCACCGGGAATGGCTACCGCTTTTCGTCCTTCTGCCTTAATCAGGGCTATCACTTCCCGGGCATCCGGCTCTTCGGCAGGCAGGTAGTTAATAGCTACATCTGCACCCTCTCTGGCATATGCTATAGCGGCCGCGCGTCCCATTCCGGAATCACCACCCGTGATCAGGGCTTTTCTTCCGGCAAGTCTTCCGGAGCCTTTGTAAGTTTTCTCACCGTGATCGGGCTTCGGGTCCATCTGGCCGGCCAGACCCGGCCAGGGTTGCGACTGACCTTTAAAAGGAGGTCGCGGATATTTGGTGGTCGGATCTTCCAGGTCGGCCGGAACCGGTTGCCCGTTGGACTGAAAACCCGGTGCCCCAAAGGCAGGGGCAATAGCAAGGGTGGCCAGTCCGGCCCCGATGCCACCTAATACTTTTCTTCTGCTGATCTTGTATTGTTCACTCATGATGCGTTGATTTATTTATGGATGCTATTCAGAATTAGGAACGGAAGCTATCAGGCATCAATTAAAATGCCATGGAATGCATGTATGAGCTGTATAGAGGCAGTTCAGATGCCTTGTTGAAAAGAGCTGTGGTTTTTGATTTCCATGATGAAACAGAGCAGGTAAGTAATTTCAGAAATTGATGCAATTGAATAGTCTTTCTTCAGCAATGGGTAGATAAAGAATCATACGGAAGAATGGATGAGTGGTTGGGCCAGAGCAAATGGTAAGAGTAGTTTTGAATCAAAAATAGTCATGAACCAACTACTGGCGCTGCTGAGTATTTTCTGCCTGACCGCAAGTGCTCACGCACAGACGGATACCGTTAATTATACCACCGGAAAACTCAATAGCAAGGCGCTGAAGGAAGGAGCTGCCTCGTATGCGGTTTATTTTACAGATAGCCTGGGCAATCGCATTACTTCTGCAGATATATGGGACCGTTCTGTCCGGATCGACCGCACCGGCGCGGGTGCTCCTCAATATTACTTCGATTGGAAGTGGTACCGAAAAGATACCCTGATCGCCAGTGTGCAGGCTACCGGCAATGCCCTTACCCTGCAACCCTTTACGCATACTGCTGAGTACACCAAAAGAGGCAACTTCTCTTTTCAGTTTGACGGACCACGAGTAACGATACCGGCTGCTTTTCAGAAGACGGCTAAGGACAGTGCTTTCCAGGTGGTGATGGACCCGCCCGGTTTTGAGTTTCCCATGGACCTGGAGCTCTTTCCCTTGCTCCCGTTCAAAAAGCAGGGGCAGACCTTTGCAATGGCTTTTTATGAACCCGGATCACCCAAATCGGCTTATTATAAGCTCACGGTAACCGGGCTTGAAGACCTTCCTACCGTAGGTGGACAGTCCGTGAATTGCTGGATCCTGCGCATTGATTACGCAACCGGATCCTATGCCGATTTCTGGATC
>DATAHC010000116.1:0-2370 GCA_036263415.1 Flavisolibacter sp. | reverse complement strand
GGCTTTTTTTCATGATGGAAATGTGCCGGTCCTTCAGGTGAAACTGTTCGGTAAGGTCCCACTGCATGTTAGTGTACATCGGTTCCGCGGTGTAGGTGAACAGGTACAGTTTCTTCAGGCCCTTCAACGCAGCCTGCTTTTCCAGCTCCCGGCAGATAGCCGCCCCGTATCCCTTGCCACGGTGCTCTGGACAGGTATATACCAGCGACAGCCAGGGCTCGAAGGCCAGCAGGTGCGGCATGGGCTGCTGAATATTGGCCTGCCGGTAAATGCCCCCCGTTGCCACCGGCAGTCCATTTACATAAAGCAGCAGGTGAAAAGGCAGGCCCTCGTTGCCACAACGCTCCAGTCGCGCCCGGGTAAGTTCAGGCGCCATATTCCATTCCTGCTGGTACCAGGCTGAAATAAGGGTGAAAGCGGCCGTGTCCTCTTTGCCGATGATTTTGTACGACAGGTTTTCCGAGTTCATGAAGACAAGATTACGGAGGGTAATGCTATTTCTTCACCCGGTTCAGGACCATCGTTTCAAATGCCTGACGGTCGGCATCGGACGTGAAGGCGTCTTTTGGTACAATGAAATAATTCACCCGGTTCACATACAGCAGCCAGTAGTGGTTCAGGGTCACCTTCTTCCAGATGCTGTCGATCGCCACCTCGTTCGTAACCGGTGTGTCGAATACATTCGAGCCGCCGGCCTGCGAGGCGATTTTGTCCGGGTAGATCACCAGCTTTCGTTCCGAGATCATATTGGCGTTCTGCCGGGAATAGGCATAGAGATACACCCGCAGGCAGGTGGTAAACACATATACCAGCGGAAAGAGCCGGAAGAAAAGCGTATCGGGTCCTAAAGTGAAAGTGGCATAGACGGAGATCGCAATGGGAAGCAGGAAAGACCACCAACGGGTTTTCAGGGTCATCTCCAGGATGACAAAAAAGAATTGCTTGCGGCTTAGTTCAAAGGATCTGGTGGTGACCATGGACGAAAAATAGAAAATAACGCCGATATTCTGGCTATCCGTTCCTGAAAGCTATAGGAATCGATGTAAGGAAGCCAAAATGCAGAATACTACGATCAGAATAAATACCGCTCCGCCCAAATAGGTTAACCAGGGGTGGCGGAACGTACGTTTTACTTCCACATAATCGGGAATCAGATTCGCATCGAAGCTCAGTCCATAACGACGTAATCCACAATGGCGGCAAATCACATCTGCCTGTTTATCAAAAGGGAAAAAAGGGATCCAGTAGAAGTGGGCATACACGCTATGTACCAGAATGTCGGCTGATCGGTATTGCTCACAGCAGGGGCATTTTACCAAACATTCATCGGCTCCGATGGTTATCCGGTTATATCCATAAATGAGTAGCCCCATCAGAAGGACTGCTTGCCATGAATACAAAGATCGATCAGCATCACCACTCCGATACCACCGATAATGAAGGCCCAGTATTGCATCTTGATAAAGAACAGCGAATGATCCGGCTTCAGCACCACTTCCTGTCCGGTAGCCTTATCGATCAGCACCTTATCGCGGGAGGGGGCATTGAAATAGCGGCCCATATACCAGATGATCCCGGCAGATACCAAAGCTCCGGTAGCGGCACCCCAGTCGCGGTTGATATGAAAAGCAGATTCGAATAATAAGCTCATTAAAGCTCCGACAGCGACGGCTACCACCAGTACCAGGAAGCCCATACCTTTCCAAATGATCATAAGCAGTTTTTATTGGCCGTCAAGATAGAACCGCTCCGCTGGAAAAGCAAGTGATTTACCGGATTCGTGAAGGTTGTTGAAGGATACTCCTTTTGGTGCAGCAACTTTCGCCTTCTTTCTCCATCTTTCTCCCTGTTTCTCCGTAATTGTCCCTGTTTGGTACCGGCGCATTATCCCTATAGTAGGTTTGCCTCAGAAAACGGAACCTGTTCCTTTTCTGCAGTTCTTTGACACTCCCTCCGGGGAGAATGGATTTGTCATTGGAAAGAAATGACATCTAAAAAGGAGGTCCACGGTCCACCGTCGACGGTCCACGGAAGGGGATGGAGTCGCATTGAATCGGCACATTGGCATATAGCCTCATTGGCACATTTTGGCTCTTTATTCCTTCGTTCTTTTCCGGCATTTTCCCGGCTTTCCTTCGTTGTAGAGGCTACGGCATAGCTGCAAACAAGCTACAATAAGGCTCCCTTTGTGCTCCTTCGTGCCTTTAAGTCTTCGTGGTTCAAAAAAGCAATACGAGCCTTTTTGCTCCTTTTCACGCCCAAACCATCCCGTTCGTGCCCAAACGGGACAGTGCCCCCTATGCCCCACAGTAAGTTTGCCCTAAAACAAAACAGTATGAAACGATTACCCCTCAAATACCACTTCGTCCG
>DATAHC010000115.1:0-3207 GCA_036263415.1 Flavisolibacter sp. | reverse complement strand
AGATTTCGATCTTACGCTTCACAACCGGTTCTTCCCCCTTCAGCCATTTACCCAGTACAAATGCCGCCTGCATGCCCTTTGGATATTGATTTCCAATGCCAAAGCGCAGTTTCGGATAGTCCTGAGTACCCAAATGCTCCTGAATACTTTTCAGGCCGTTATGACCGGCATCACTTCCGCTGCCGCGTAAACGTATCCTGGATAACGGAAGTGCCAGGTCATCCAGTATGACCAGGGACTGCTCAACCGGTATTTTTTCTTTATCCATCCAGTATTTCACCGCTTTTCCGCTAAGGTTCATAAAAGTAGTGGGACAAACACAAACGAAAGTCTTACCCTTCCATTTGATCTCAGCCACGTACGCAAGCCGGTCCTGACGGAACTGACCGCCGTGTTTTGTAATAAAGGCCATCACTACATCAAAGCCGATATTATGACGCGTATGCGCATATTCGTTACCGACATTCCCCAGTCCAATGATCAAAAATTTCATCTCCGCAAATTTAGAGCGCGTTACACATATTTCGCAGCAGCTATCTGGTAATAAAAAAGCCCCGCCAAAGCGGGGCTATCACTAAATCGGTTTGATTTACTTTTTAGCTGGAGCCGCTTTAGCCGGAGCTGCAGCACCTTTTGCCGGAGCGGTAGCTTCTTCCTGGCGAAGCGCACGTGTTGTTACAACGGAAACGATGGGAATACGGGGAGAGTTCAGTATCTCATAATTCTCATCTTTCACATCTTCCACTCTAAGATTTTCACCAATTTCCAAAGCATCGATGCTTACTTCAATCTGCTCTTTCAGATAGCGCGGATAGGTCTTTACCTTTAAAGCCTTCATTTTGGTAACCAGACGTCCACCGGCTTTCACACCAGCAGCTGCTCCGGTGAATTTCAGCGGGATGGTAGCGATCACTTTTTTGTCTTCTACCAGTTCCAGCAGATCCACATGGATGAGCTCGTCCGAAACTTTGTCAAATTGCAGGTCTTTAAGAATACAGCGGTAGGTTTTACCATCCACCGATACGTCTGCAAACTGAAAGCTTGGTGTATATACTAAAGGCCTGAAAGCCTTTGCAGGAGCAGAAAAGTTCACTTCCTGCGCACCCCCGTAAATTACACCAGGCACTAGTTCCTGAGAGCGAAGCTGGCGGGTGGCTGACTTGCCATGTTCGGTCCTCAGTTGTCCTTCGATTGTAATTGTCTTCATTTTATGAATGTTTATTAATTGACTTATTTATCTCTTCTCTGGGAATGAAAAAAGAGATTATTGATACTCTTATTCTCATGTGCATTGCGGATCGCTACGGCGAACAGCTCTCCTACGGTGATCACCTTGATCTTTGAGGATAATTCCTGTTTGACAGGAATCGTATCACATACGATCAGTTCCTCCAGAACACTGTTCTCAATATTCTCATAGGCTTTGCCGCTAAGCACCGGATGGGTGATCAGCGCTCTCACACTACGGGCACCTTTTTCCTTTAAAAGAGCTGCACTTTTTGCCAGGGTGCCACCTGTATCGCATATATCATCTATGATCACGATATCCTTATCCGTCACATCACCTATAACCACCATACTGGCTATTTCATTGGCACGTTTCCGGTGCTTGTCGCAAATCACCATTTCGGCCTCAAAATAACTCGCTATTTCCCTGATCCGATTGGTTGCTCCCACGTCAGGGGCCGCAAAGGTAAGGTTTTCGAGTTTTAATTGTGTTATATAGGGTATAAAAACCGCTGAGGAATCCAGGTGATCCACCGGTATATCAAAATAACCCTGGATTTGAGGCGCGTGCAGGTCCATGGTAATGATCCGGTCGGCTCCGGCCGCTACTAACATATTGGCAACCAGCTTACTACCAATAGCTACCCGGGGTCTGTCCTTTCGATCCTGACGGGCATATCCATAATAGGGTAATACCGCAATGATCTTGTAGGCAGAGGCTCTTCTGGCAGCATCGATCATGAGCAGCAACTCCATCAGATTATCTGCCGGAGCATAGGTGCTCTGCACCAGGAAAACAAAATCGCCCCTGATACTTTCGGTGAAAATAGGCTGGATCTCACCATCACTGAATTTCTGAATGTTGATTTTCCCCATTGGGCAGCCATAACTTTTACAGATCTGTTGGGCCAATCCCTGGGAGCCGGTGCCGGCAAAGATTTTAGCAGAGGGGTTCATGGAGGGCGAAGATATAGCTAAGCAACAAACACAAAAAGCTTAATTCAGAAATTTTGCATTTACCCTTCGCATTAATAAAAAAGACAATGAAAGATGAAAACCTTTCATTGTCTCCCCCATATCATTCATTAGCGTAAGGCTGTTGCTGAAAAAGAAGCTCCGGATAAGCCTGCCTGCTGATGAGTTTCCTGTACAGGGTTACCGGCTACGTCATTATTGATGCTGTAATAGACTGTACGGCAAACAAAAATGGCGAGGAAAAGAGAAATGGCATAAACAAGCATGAAAAATACCACTGGGTGTAAAGCGCCCATAGCTGAAGTAGAATTTCGTCTCATAGGGATGGTTTTTGGTTTAGTTTACAGGATACCTGACAATTAGGATAAAAATAAAACCCAATTTTTGATCATGCAAGAGCAGAAATACTCAATAAAAGATTGGGCAAAAGACGATAGACCCCGCGAAAAACTACGCGAAAAGGGGCCGGAAAGCCTGAGCCATTCGGAACTCATCGCTATTTTGATCAATAATGGGACAAAGAATAAAAGCGCACTGGAACTGGCCCAGGAAGTTTTAAAGGCCGCAAAGGACGATCTGGGTGAAATGGGTAAGTTTTCCGTAAGAGATTTTATGAAAATCAAAGGGATCGGCGAGGCAAAAGCCGTTACGATCGTAGCGGCTATGGAATTGGGACGTCGACGGGAAGCCACCGCTCCCCGTGAAAAATCAGTCATTACAAGCAGTACGGATGTAGCCCGGTACCTCCAGGCCCTTTTGAAAGATTATAAGCATGAGGTTTTTGCCGTGTTGTTCCTCAACAGGTCCAACCGCATCAATCATTTTGAGATCATCAGTGAAGGAGGAATTACCGGGACCGTGGCTGACCCTAGGATTATTTTAAAGAAAGCACTCGAAGAAAATGCCGTGAGCCTTATTTTATGCCACAACCATCCTTCCGGCAGTCTCAAACCCAGTCGAATGGATGAGGAGCTGACCAAAAAGATAAAAGAAGCAGCCTTTTAT
>DATAHC010000114.1:0-3803 GCA_036263415.1 Flavisolibacter sp. | reverse complement strand
TACCAGGGCCTCTATCACCCTGGTGGCCGTTATCTGTGCCTCCATTTTTCGCAGATCGACGTTAACGGCGCTGACGCCCTGCATCGTTGCCAATCTGCTCCTGATTACGGCGACATCTGCGCTGTTGTACATTCCGCTGATGTGGAATTTATGAATGAACGATCTTTGCATTTTTTCTGACCCTCGTAAAAGATTTCAAGTAGCAAAAAGGGCCTGGATACTCATCCGGCCCCTTATTCTCCAATACCCGTGACAAAACCGATACGAAGGTAGGTCTTCCGTTTACATAACTATTATAACAAAGACTGTACGTATTACATAATTCACACTTTCTTACATGGCGTCTGCTTTGCCTGGCCGGCATCGCGCGAGAAAGCGCTCTTTCGAGTCGTGATAGCTGCTGACAGCGCCAATGGCGCTCAGCAGTCTGATGTAGTACCAGGCGAGGTCCAGCTGGTAAGGTAAAAACCCGCTGCGGGCGCTGGATGGAAATAGGTGATGATTGTTATGCCATTCTCCGGCGACATAGCCGGGCCATAGCTGATTCACTGAAAGGTCATTCCTGTTGAAATCGATGCCTTCCCTGTGCCTGGCCTTACCTTTACCATGTCCCTCATAGTTAAAAGTACGAACACCTATCGCCCAGAAGCCGGCCGCCCCCAACATAGCAAATACGAGAGCGGGACCGCCCAGCCAGTAAAATATCATACTCCAAAAGACCCAATTAAGGATCCAACCGGATAAGGCCCGCAGTGGTCGGGCAACAGAGCCCCATTTTTGATACTGCGCGTACGTATTCGGCCTGACTCCGGTGTGCTCCATCATTTTTACCACCCGGGAATATTCATCCTCTGTCAAGTGGGTCGAAACAGGCTGATGGTTGGCATCCGCAAGGAAGCAATACAAAAACCCGGCGCGCGCATTATAAGGATCCCCCGGTTGATCCGACATCGCATGATGCACATGATGGGAGATGACATAAATCTCCTCCGGAATTATACTCACCGTCAAATTCCGCGTGACAAAACGCCAGAACTTGTTGCTGAACGCATATGCACGATGCGTACAATACCGGTGATACCAGATAGTGCCATGGGTACCCATCACTATCATGCTATATACAAAGGCAATAATCACCAGGTAGAAATGGAAATACCGGAAAAAGAAGATAAACAGGCAGGGAACCAGGATCAAAAGCTTACACCAACCGAAGAAGACGAGCCAATTCTTTTTAGTCCTGAAGATATTCAGCCGGAACCAAAATTCCCGGATAATCTGTCGTGAAGAAGGAATGATCAGGCGGCCTTCCCCGTCCTTCCATCCGTAAGAAGGTGTCTCCAGCAGGTGGTCGATCAGGCTATCTTTCTGCTCGCTTTTTTTTGCTGGGTGGATGGAGGCAGGCGTCTGATGCATATATTAGAATCCCCGGGATGATAAGGGCCAAGGCAAAGATAACAGGAGGTGTCTTTGTGGTCGTTATATAGTTTTCCGAATTCATTACATAATTCACACTATGACAAGTGCCGGTCCGCCGCCAGATCCGAAGCCTGCAAGATCAGTACGGTTCGCAATGAATGTGTGAACTGTATAATAGTTTATAAGAACCATATAGTATTGCGGACATGCCAGGGCTTAGCTTTGCTCAGGCTTTCAGGATATTGGATTTTAAATAACGGGGCTGAATTTCTATTCGCGCCCCATTTTCTTGCTATTTAAGATGCATATCCTACACGTAGGACCATGGTACAGCGTTTGCAATATGAAAAATATTTTGTATCTTTTGATGAGTACGCAAACCGTTACCATGCCTTTGAAAAGTTGGCCATTTAATATTTTACTTCTTGAAACTCTATATCAAAAATATGGTTTGTATCCGCTGCAAAATGGTGGTGAGAGACGAACTGACAAAATTAGGTTTGAAATATTTATCCGTGGAGCTCGGAGAGGCGAATCTTGCGGAGGACATTTCACCTGCCCGCCGGGAAGAGTTCAGGGCAGGTCTTTTAAAATATGGACTTGAATTGATGGACGATAAAAAAAGTGTATTGATCCAGAAGATCAAAACCGTCATCATTGAACTAATACATTATTCGGAGGAGCCGCTGGCTATCAATTTGTCTGATTATTTGAGCCAAAAACTAAATTACGATTATACCTATCTTGCCAATCTCTTTTCAGAAGTACAGGGGATTACGATCGAGAAATTCTTCATTTCACATAAGATCGAACGAGTGAAGGAGCTGCTTGTCTATAATGAACTAACACTTACCGAGATTGCCTACAAGCTGCACTACAGCAGCGTGGCACATCTCTGTACGCAGTTTAAGAAAACGACAGGCCTGACCCCTTCACATTTTAAAGAGCTCAAGAACAAACGGCGGTCGATGCTGGAAGATCTCTAGCCGACGGCCGACCAGGCGCCATTTACTCATAACCGCTTTTAATGATCGTCAGAATCATTTTAAACCGGCCATTGGGTTCTATAAAATTAAGCGTATGGGCGGGAATTACGATCCCCATGCCCGTCTCCAACAGGTGAGATTTATTATCAATAACAATATTCGCCCTGCCCTCAATGATCTGGGCAAAAGTTTCAAAAGGCGACGTCTTTTCCGTCAATCCTTCTCCGCTGTCAAAAGACATTACGCTTATATTGCCAGTGGACTTCTTTATTATGGTTTTGCTTACCACCGAGTTCGAGACATATTCAATGATCTCCACAATTATATGAGACTTGGACCTTTCCAATTCCTGGTTTTCCGGATTCTCTTTGTTTTCCATTTTTTGAGGTTTAATTGCATTTACACAATGCACAAAGGTGCACATATCTCTGCTCATACGCGCTACAGCATTATAGCCCCCCCTTACATGATTCACATATGTTACTATATCTTCATGAGCACAAAGCCCTTGTGTGAACCAGTCAGCCATGCTAACAGCATAGCAGCTGACGCTAACAATGGCAAAGGGCCAGTGATCAACCTGGCCCTTTACGCTTCAAATCCTCTAATTACCTTGACGAAGATAGGCCGATCGTTGTTCATAAGCATTACATGATTCCAGATTATATTACATAATTCACACATCTGACGCTACCGGGAGCGCAGCTATGTACCCGGCTGCCGTTGCAGTGCACGCACTCCCAACAAGTGTGAATTATGTAATATTATCCGGGAAATTCGTAACACCCTCCTCAGGAATTTCATGCAACTTTAAAGGACATGCGACTGGTAATTGCATTTTTATGTCAATTTCAATTCGAAAAAAAAATACACATCCTACAGACAGGCATGATAGCTACCCGGAAAAGCTAATGACCGAGATCATACCTAATGGCTTCTTTGTAGTAGATAATAAGTGGATAGTGAAGCGTTGGAATAAAGCAGCGGAGGATCTGCTGGCTATAAAGTCGGATGATATTGTCGGGCGCAATCTGTGGAAAGCGCTTGCCGGGATCGTTCCCTCTCAATTCTACACTGCTTACCACACGGCATTCACCCGGGCAATCCCCGATCATTTTGTAGAAAATCTGGAAGAAATGGGAGGCTGGTTTGACGTTGTGACCTGTTTCTTCGAAGGTCAGCTGTCCGTGTCATTCAAGAGCAGCCGTCAATTGACCCATCAGAAACTTCCCGAAGCGAAGCTGGAAACGCTGAACGAATTGTACCGGTATGTCACCGAAATCACCAACGACTGCCTCTGGGAATTGCACCCCTCCGCAAAGGAGCTGTATTGGATAGATGGCGGCCATAAAAGAGTCTTTGGCTATCCCATTGTAAATGGGATCATTCCTCAAGAGTTCT
>DATAHC010000113.1:0-12903 GCA_036263415.1 Flavisolibacter sp. | reverse complement strand
AAGCTGATACCCGATACGATGGTCACAGATGCCTTGCTGGACCAGACTATCTTCTCCGGCGTTGGTAATATTATCAAGAATGAAGTACTGTACCGCATCAGGGTGCACCCGGAAAGCCTCGTGGGCGCTTTGCCACCCGCTAAATTTGCTGCGCTCATCCGCGAAGCCCGGCTGTATAGCCATGAGTTCCTGGCCTGGAAGCGGGAATTTACCCTGCGGCAGCACTGGCTGGTGCATACCAAAAAAACCTGCCAGCGGGACCAGGCAAAAATCCTGAAGGACTATTTGGGAAAAACGAATCGCCGCACTTTTTTTTGTCCGGTTTGTCAGAAGTTGTACGTATGATGTTTTTGAAAATGGTGTAATTTGATAGAACAAATTGCCGCCATGCACACGCTCTTCGAAGCCACCACTGCAACAGAGATCCTCAACCGCCTCGAAAAAATACAGGCCGATACTCCTCCTTTATGGGGTAAAATGAATGCAGCTCAAATGATGGCGCATTGCCAGGCTCCCTTCGAATCTTTCTTCAGCCAGAAACAGCTCAGGCGTGGTTTGATCGGCTATCTGTTTGGCAGAGTGGCTAAAAAGAAGCTCTTTTCGGAAAAGCCGTGGCCGCGCAGCTTGCCTACTGCTAAAGCCTATACAATAACCAATCAGCGGGAATTTAATAAGGAAAAGGAAAAACTCATCGGTTGGATCAATCGGTTTGCCAGCGAAGGCTATACGGTTACTACCTCCACCCATCCTTTCTTTGGAAAAATGTCCTCACAGGAATGGGCCTTGCTGGCCTATAAGCATATGAACCATCACCTGACCCAGTTCGGTGCCTGATGGTTCGTTTTTTGTACCGCTTCTATAAAAGGAATTTTATGAGTACAGAAAAGACTTCACTGAATAACCAGGATCATCCGCACCAGGAGGGTACGCAGAACAACAGGGCTCCGCAAAGCACCGGGCAATCACAGTCCATGAATAATATGAAACAGGAGTCGGAAGAGCAGAAAGCCGGACGCGCTGATGGCCAAAAGGATGAAAGCGATGTGCAGCAGGAAGAAAGACAACCGTAATAAAAAAGCTACCTCAGGTAGCTTTTTTTGATCAGGCTGATTTCATTTTCAGCTCCAGCAATTTGCTCTTATTGTTTTCAATAACCTTTTGCTGGTTTTCCTGAAGGGTCTTGTTCTTTTTTAAATCCTCTTGCAGCTGTTGCAGTTTTTTCTCCAGGTCCTTTTCTTCGTTTTGCAGCCCACTCAGCTTCTTTTCCGCTTCTTTCAGCGATGCCTCCTGAGCATCTATATCCTTGTTTAATTTATAAGAAGCGGTCTGGGCCACGAAATTATTCAGGAACACCTGTGCGGCATTGTACAGTGTAGGGTCCGATTCGGAGGAAACAAAGCGTTCTTCACCCTTGCTCACCAGCAGGTAGATGTTGGATTGTTCATCTTTGCTGGTGCCGGCCGGGTCGATCTTGAAGTAGAGGTCAACCACCTGGTTATTCAAGGTTACCCCTTTATAAAATAAAAAACCATTAGACTTATTATTTTTCCAGAACAGACTTCCCTTCGTCTGCGGATCGTATCCTGTTTTTTTGAGATTATCCACAATGGCGCCTTCGGCGATCGTCTCCTTAAAGGGGATCAGTAACAGCAGTGCCGGTCGGTCAGTCTTATTGAAGTTGACGGTAGTGGCTACAGATTGTGCCTTCAGGCCGGCGGTAGAAAACAGGAAAAGTAAAGCATAAGCCAGTTGCTTTTTCATAGATTCAGATTTGCGTTCCAAATTATAAAAAGAATCCCTCATCTGCGAATTATTAACAGCATTCTTCAGTGAATGGCAGGCACATAAACTAATTTTAGAGCATGAAACGGAGCGGTGCGGCAGATCTTCCTTTACACCACGGGTCAGTACCGAAATGGTTGTACGAACGGATGGCCTCGTTAGGCCTGGCTATTACGGAAGCCATACTGGAAGAATATGGCAAAAAGGAATTCCTGAGCCGGATGAGCAACCCGTTCTGGTTTCAGAGCCTGGGTGCCGTAATGGGTATGGACTGGCACTCCTCCGGTATCACTACTTCCGTGATGGGGGCGTTGAAGCGTTCCGTAAATCCGCATTCAAAGGAACTTGGTTTATACTTCTGTGGTGGAAAGGGAAAGTATTCCCGTGATGCACCGGAGGAACTGATCCGCGTTGCAGAAAGCACCGGCCTGAATGGCCTGGAACTCGTTCGGTGCAGTAAGCTCAGTGCTAAAGTGGATAATACGGCCATACAGGATGGATTCCAGCTGTACATGCACAATTTCATAGTCAGTAATGAGGGTGACTGGACGGTGATTCAGCAGGGCATGCGCGAGGGCGATGCGCTGGCCCGGAGGTATCACTGGCATTCCGGGAATATAACTTCTTTTGTAGAGGAGCCTCATACTGGTATTTGCGGTATTAATCAGGGTCCCATCCTGAACCTGACGGCCGGTGAAGCCAAAACGGCCCGCAGTGGTATGCTGGCGATCAGTACAGAAAAGCCGGAACGTATGAT
The DNA here is from genome assembly GCA_036263415.1 of Flavisolibacter sp. Classification (GTDB taxonomy): domain Bacteria; phylum Bacteroidota; class Bacteroidia; order Chitinophagales; family Chitinophagaceae; genus Flavisolibacter. Next base: position 10,364 of record DATAHC010000113.1, on the reverse strand, counting down.
GCCTGAAATTCAGCAGTTGCTGATGCCTGGTCATCATGACGTGCGATCAGAGGATGTGGACCTGAAAAGATTAGGCGCCGTATTGTGGCTGGCGCATGATGCGCAGCCGCAGGATTTTGAATCGCTGTTGCTCCTGGAAGGAGTCGGTCCGAGAACGGTGCAATCCCTGGCCCTGGTAAGTGAAGTAATTCATGGTACACCTTCACGGTTCAATGATCCCGCCCGGTTTTCCTTTGCACATGGTGGCAAGGATGGCCATCCATTTCCGGTGCCTACGAAAACATATGATGAAGTGATTGCACAGCTGCAAAAAGCAGTACAGCGTTCCCGCATCGGTCAGACGGATAAAGCCCAGGCATTAAAGAAACTACATGAGGTGGCGGTACGGGCGGAGAAAGATTTCATTCCTTCCGACCAATTGGAACAGGTGATTCAAAAAGAACTCGATGAGAGCCATATGTACGGAGGCCGAACCATATTCGGACCGGCCCGGGCACCCAAACGATCCAAAGGCGTGCAGCTGAGAATGTTCTGATAAAAAAACCGCTGCACCGGAACGAAAGGTCCGGATACAGCGGCTTTTTCTAACCTTTCAATAATGGAATGATGTAGAAACGTTTTCCCTTAGCCTTGCGGTGTTTCCAGCAATTTGAAGAACTGATCCAGCTGAGGAAGGATAACAATCCTGGTGCGGCGGTTGGCAGCCTTACCTTCTGCGGAATCATTTGATTGCAGCGGAACATATTCACTTCTTCCCCCCGCGGTCATGCGCTTGGGATCGAGGTTGTATTTATTTTGCAGGATTCGTACAATAGCTGTGGCTCTTTTTGTGCTGAGATCCCAGTTGTCTACGATGCAATTATTTTTAATGGGCACATTGTCGGTATGGCCCTCAACCAGGAACTCGATGTCCGGTTTATTATTCAGCACCTGGGCTACTTTTCCTAAAACAGTATAGGCCTTATCGCTCACTTCGAAGCTTCCGCTTTTGAAGAGCAGTTTGTCCGATATGGAAATGAATACCGCGCTCTTCTCCACTTTGATCTCTACGTCCGTATCGTTGATATCGTTCAATACGCCTTTAAGATTACTCACCAGGGCCAGGTTCAGCGAATCCTTACGGGACATGGCCCGCTGCAGCTCCTGGATGTAGTTGTCCTTGGCGCCGATGTTATCAAGCGATTTCTTGATGCTTTCTGCCTGCGAGCTTGAAATGACCGACAGGTCTTTCAGCTGATTCAGGACGGCATTATTATTTTCTTTCAGAAAGGCTACCTGCTTATTCAGGCCATCGACTTCAGATTCCAGCAAGGCTTTTCTTTTTGCGGCTTCCGCTTCTTCTTCCCTGCATTTCTTCAGGTCGTTCTGAACCTGCTCGTAAAAGCTGTTCAGTTTGGCGTACTTCTCCTGCTCGCCCAATAATTTCTTTTTACTGACACAGGATGCCAGCAGCATAAGACTAACTCCCGATACCAGAACATAATTCCTCTTCATAATAATTGAATTTGGTGGATGGATATAGATGATTTGGTTACTAACATTCAAAAATAACCGCCTCCGTGTTTAAATTCTAATACCGGCTTGACAAAAAGCTTAAGAAACTCCTAAAGCGACCTTGAAAGGGGGCGGATGTCAATAGCAAGATGCCGCCTTAAGTACTCATGCCAATGCTGTGAATGTCAGCTCATTTACACGCCTCATTACTGACTATTCACTATTGACTATTAACTATTGACTATTCATTACCCTTCTTCCTCGAAAACACCGGTCATCTTGTTCTTGCGTACGCTGGAAGCATTGAAATAGCGTCCGTTCATGGCTACATAAACACCAGGGGGTAGCGTCTGCACAAAAGCCATGGCACTTCCCAGGTTGAAAAGCCCGTCCGAGGAGCCGAATTTGTAAGGGATCATGGCGCCGGTCAGTACGATCGTTTTCCCGGTAATGGTATCGGCCAGTCGTTTAGCCGTTTCCGTCATAGTATCGGTTCCATGAGTAATAATGATCTTGTCTTCCGGACTTTTCAGGCAGTGTTCCGCGATCAGGGTGCGGTCATCTTCTGTCATTTCCAGGCTGTCGATCATCATCAGGGTCCGGATGTCGACGGCCACCAGGTTGCGCCCCAGTTCCAGCATCTCGGGTAGATGGGAATCCTTGAAAAAAAGCTGCCCGGTCAGTTCATTGTATTCCTTATCGAACGTTCCTCCGGTTATAAAGATGCGGATGCTCATACCCTAAAGATTCGGGTAAAAATAAGAAGACTGAACCAAGTGTTGCGGGCGGACCGGATTATTTATGCGAAACGTCTTTTTCCATACGCATGCCAATGATATATCCGATGATACCACCGATCAGGGTGCCGGCGATCAGTAACAGATAATTGTCACTCGCCGAGAAATACGTAAGGATCAATCCGAAAAGACCGATCAGGATGGCCCAGGTAATCCTTCCTTTGGTACGTTGGCTGGACGGAATATTAGATGGCTTCTGGTGTTCGTGATGACCGGGACGTTTACGGCTTTCGGGCATATGCAAAAGTTTGAGGAAAGTTAGGAAAACTTATGGAAGAGGCTACTACATCCTGCCGGCAGGTACTTGTGGCATAATATTCGGGCGTAATGGGAAAAAGCTGTGTATGGAACCGAACAGAGATCAATCGACCCCTTATAATGAACAGGTGGCAAATGGTACCGCAGGCGGCATCATTACAGAGTATATCGTGGAAGAAAAGGATACCCTTCCCGATATTGCCCGGCGCTATGGTGTGTCCATAGAAGAGATCATGGCAGCGAACCAGGAGTTTGTGAAGCAGCCTTCCGATATGGTGGAACCCGGTCTCCGGCTGATGATACCTAAAAAAATATAAAGCGAACAGGCTGCTGTTATAGTAGTAGAAGCGACCTGTTCGCTGCTTTTCAATAAGCGCTTGCCTGATCCAGAAGTGTAATGGCTTCCTGATCCAGTTTCAGCTGAGCGGCCTGCATCAGGTCATTCAGCTGTTCCGTACTGGTGGCGCTGGCTATCGGTGCTGTTATGGATGGCCGGGCAATGAGCCAGGCCAGGGCAATACTGGCCGGAGCCGTTTCATATCGCTTTGCAAGGCCATCAAGCGCTTCCAGGATCCGAAAGCCTCTGTCATTCAGGTAGTTCTTTACTACGCCACCACCACGGGCGCTTTTATGTACGTCTTCAGGCGTGCGGTATTTTCCTGTGAGAAAGCCGCTGGCAAGCGCGTAGTAGTTCAGAACGCCGATCCCTCTTTCCAGGCAAACCGGTTCGTATTCCCGTTCAAATTTTTCCCGGTTATACAGGTTGTATTCCGGTTGCAGCGTCTGATAAGCAGGCCAGCCCTTCTGTTCACTAACGGCAAGCGATTCCAGCAGGCGTTCCGGTGTCATATTGGACGTGCCGATAGCTTTCACCTTACCCTGTTTCACCAGCTGCTCATAGGCTTCCAGTGTTTCTTCTACCGGAGTAGTAAGATCATCGAAATGCGTCTGGTACAGGTCTATATAATCGGTTTGGAGGCGTTTGAGGGAAGCTTCCGCCGCCTTCAGGATGTATTCCTTTTTGAGGATCTTTCCCTGACCCATGTCCGAGCCTACCTTGGTGGCGATCACTACTTCCTGCCGGTTTCCTTTTTGCCTGATCCAGTTGCCGATGATGGTTTCCGATTCTCCACCTTTATTTCCGGGCGCCCAGCGGGAATAGCCGTCTGCCGTATCGATCAGGTTGAATCCATGGGCCGTGAAATGATCGAGGAGCTGGAAGGAGGCCGTCTCATCCACCGTCCATCCGAATACGTTTCCACCGAATGCCAGCGGCGCTACATCGATCCCACTGGCCAGTCTTCTTTTTTCCATGTCTCTGAATTTAATAGGTCAATAATAGGGTGTTATCAAATGGTGGGAAGCAAAGGTAGGCAACACGCAATGACTTACATTAGCAAGATGAAGGCGGCAAGTGTCAATGAGATCAAACAGGAACTGAAAGAGGCCACTCCCTCGCAGCTGGTAGAGCTTTGCCTGCGGCTCGCGCGTTTCAAAAAGGAGAATAAGGAATTACTTACCTATCTCCTGTTTGAAGCCAATGATGTGGAGGCCTATATCAAAAGCGCCAGGGAGGAAATGGATGAAAGCTTTGAGGCCATAAATAGTTCGAACCTTTACTTCGCGAAGAAAAGCCTGCGGAAGATCCTGCGAACCGTGAACAAGTACATCAAGTATACGGGCGAGAAGCAGGTACAGGTAGAGTTGCTGCTGCACTATTGCGCATCCATGAAGCAATCGAAGATACCTTTTCAGAAAAGCCCTGCACTGGCAAAGCTGTACAGCAACCAGGTAAAGAAATTAAAGGAGGCTATTGCTACCATGCATGAGGACCTTCAGTACGATTATGAGCGACAGGCGGAGAAATTGTAGGCTTATTCCAGCACCAACTTTTTGTCCAGCTCCTTCAGCTTATCGAAGTAGCGTTTGGATTGCTTCAGGAAGCGTCGGCCTCTTTGAAAGCTCCAGTAGGCAATCCCTTTCCGCCGGTTTCGGGCACTGATCTCATACATGGCTTTCCAGTGCTTTAAGATTTCCCGGTACGCCTGCCACAGATTATAGCGTCCGGCATAGATATGATTGGGCACCGACCCGGCGCCGTTGAATTCCAGTATCTTGAAATTCCTTCCCTGCTTCAGGTCATCAATAGCGTCGCATTTGATATCGTACCGGCCGTAGAAGAACTGGCTTTGATGACTGATGCGGTCAAATAGGGCGGTAAGCGAGGCGTCGATCTCCTGATGCAGGTCGGTAAAGCGGGCGCCATGACACAGGTTCGCCACATGCGACAGATAATAGCGTTCTCCTGCGGAGAGGACCCGGTTCAGATCTCCTCCCTGCTGCCGGGCAGTATCCATAAAGTTTTTAGCTTCCGGATGCGAGGCGATCAACTGCTCCAGGGTCGACCTTCCATCACCCGTAAGTTCCATAAGGTCTTTCTGCAGCAGGGCTGAGATGGTACCCCGTTCTTCATCCGGCATACGATAATAAAACAGACCCACCTCGTAACGGCTGTTCAGAAATTCCTGGATGATATAGCGCGCCGGCATTTGTTCGTGATAGCGCTTCAGCTGTGCCGCGCTTTCTATGCGGCGGAAGAGAATGCCCTTCATGCCGATATCAGGCTTCACAATGAAAGGATAGGGCAGGTGTGCTTCTTCTATTTCCTTTTGTACGATTTCAAAAGACTGTGAAGGATCGATAAAAATACTTTTGGGACAAAACTCCGGTGGCAGCTGTTGGTACATAGTGCTTTTCCCTTCACCTTCAAACCCTCCAAAAGCCAGGGTTGGATTCGAGGCGGTATAAAACCAGAGCGAGCGCGATTTCAGGTAATACCATACCCAGGCATAAGTGATCGGAGCATAGAAAGCCAGGAACGGCCAGTGTTGCCAGTCGCGGATACGTGCCAGTAATTTATTCACTTCAGAATGCGTAGGTTTTTGCCTCGATCAGTTTATTTTCAGCATCGGCATAAATGATCCTTGGCTCGAAATCTTCTACTTCCTCTTCATTGAAATAGCCGTAAGCCAGCACATGGATCTTGTCGCCTTTCTTAAAGAGCTTGGACGCGGCGCCATTCAGGGTAACAAATCCTTCTTTCTTGCTGCGTACTACGTAGGTGATAATGCGGTTTCCATTGGTCAGGTTATTCACATGCACCAGCTCGAATAACCGCAGTCCGGAAGCTTCGATCAGTTCATCAGGAAGCGCAATGCTTCCGGGATAATGCTCTGAGCTTTCCGAAACGATCAATTCCTGGATCTTGGTGCGTAATAACTGTAGTTGCATGGATAACCGGGTATTTCCTTAAGTATATAAAAAACTGTACCTGACTTTGCTGCTTCGGCCAAATCTTCGTGAAAGACCGAATCCCGGATGAGGGGTGATTTTCCGGCTTGGATAACGAGAGAACCTGTAATTTGCCGCCCTCTCAATTGAACCGTATGATGAACGTGGATACCGCAGTACTGAAAAACCTGATCGTGCACTATGTGGGAAGCAAAAGCAGCAACGATCCGGTCTACCTGTCCGACGAAGAACTGGAACCGGAGCCTGAGGTGCTGGAATTCATCCGGTCCGGCCTGTTGCAGAAATTCAGGACCCTGCCCGAGCAATATGCTTTCACACATCCCAGTTCCTTAGATTTCAATGAGGTGTATACGTTCTGCAAACGTCTTTTCAACCAGGAGCTGTCCCTGGTGGAAGCTTCTGCCGGAATGGCCCGCCATCTCTATGAATCGTCCGACCATCCTAAAGTGAAGGGTGGCGAATTCTATGTGGCCTTCTTTGAAGGCCTGCCGGTGGAAAGCAGGATGCACAAGGCTATAGGATTATTCAAAACGGAGAATAAGGCGCTGTACCTGGATGTTTCGCAGGAGCGTAACAAATTCCACGTATCCATGAATGAAGGAGTGGAACTTACGAAGATCGATAAGGGATGCCTGGTGATCCAGACAAAGGAAGAGGAAGGCTATGATGTATGGATCTTTGATAACCAGAACAGGGGTGAAGAAGCGCAATACTGGAAGGAAAAGTTCCTGTCGCTGACGCCGCAGAAGAATGAATTCCATCAGACCAATCATTTCCTGAACCTCACCAGGCAATTCATTACGGAGCAGCTGGATACGGAACTGAAGATCCCCAGAACGGAACAGGTGGAGCTGCTTCATAAGTCCATCAACTACTTCAAGGGTAAGGACGCTTTCGACATCGATGAATTTCAATCGGAAGTCTTTACCAGTGAGGAAATGATCGGTTCCTTCCGTCAGTTCGGCTCGCGCTATACGGAAGCGCATGATTTCGATATTGCGTCCTCCTTCGATATTTCGCCAGATGCCGTTAAAAAACAGGCCCGTGTCTATAAAAGTGTAGTAAAGCTGGATAAGAACTTCCACATATATATCCATGGCAGAACCGATCTGATTGAGAAGGGAGTGGACCTGGACGGTAGAAAGTTCTACAAGATTTATTATCAGGAAGAAGCTTAAGGATAAGCTGTTCCGGAATGGCTTGATAGCGCCACAAAATGGGGAACGTAATTTCCGCTGGCATGCTTTATGTCTTCATACCAGTATTAATTCACTTAAAACTTAAAGTTATGTTACGCTGGACAGTTATTTTTTTGATCATCGCCATTATAGCAGCTGTATTCGGTTTTGGTGGTATAGCTGCCGGTGCAGCAGGAATTGCTAAAATCCTATTCTTTATCTTCCTCGTGCTTTTCGTATTGAGCCTGATCTTCGGAAGAAGAAGTACAGTGGACGATGGTATCTAACTTAATCATAAATTAAAATGCAACCTGTAGCGTGCAGGTTGCATTTTAATTTGATTAAGAACGTTGTCAGAATTGAAAATAGATAAAGGAACTGCTGCTTTCCTGGCTCAGGACCAGCAGGATCAACAGGGCGGCCCATACCGTTCCTACTACCCACCACGGCGTTTTGCCGGCTACATTCAGCACTCTGGTATTCCGCATCATCCAATGGCAGCTTACCATTCCTATGGTGATCACAGTGATCGCTATAATACTTTGCGTGGTCAGTACTGCTGCACCTTTCGTTACATTTCCGAACATGGAACCAAGCAGGCGCCAGGCGGTTGTAAAATCCGCTGAGCGGAAGAATACCCAGGTCACATTTACCAGGAAGAAGGTTAACAGCGCCAGCATAAAATTGGAAGAGGTGACTTTTCGAAGAAAGCGGGGTGCCATATAACCTTGTGCTACTACGGCTTCCTTGTCCGCGATCTCAACCGGAATCAGCCGAACCCTTCCCTTCCAGTCCTGTATCAGCTTTTCAACACAGAGATAGAGCCCGTGCAGCGCACCCCATACCACAAAGGTCCAGTTGGCGCCGTGCCACAAGCCTCCGAGCAGCATGGTCAGCATCAGGTTGATATAGGTGCGGAACTTTCCTTTTCGGTTGCCCCCCAGCGGTATATAAAGATAATCCCGGAGCCAGGCGGATAAGGTAATATGCCAGCGCCGCCAGAAATCGGAAAATCCGATGGCTGCGTAGGGATATAGGAAATTCTCGGGAAGCGTGAAGCCGAGGCAGGATGCCACGCCGATGGCGCAGGTGGAATAACCGGCAAAATCAAAAAAGATCTGTCCGGAAAAAGCCAGCACCCCCATCCACGCATCCAGGGGATGCAAGGCCTTCTGCGCATTGAATACGGTTTCGGCCGGCGCGGAAAGCATGCTGTCTGCCAGTACCACTTTCATGAACAGGCCGAGGGAGAGCAGCAGCAATCCTTGTGTCAGTTGTTTCCGTGTAGCGGTATGTGGTGTTTCAAACTGGGGCACCAGTTGCGGAGGACGAACAATAGGTCCAGCCACCAGGTGCGGAAAGAAGGTAACGAATAAAGAGAAGTCCAGCAGGGAGCGTACCGGTTTGCTTTCTTTTTTATACATGTCGATCGTATAGCATAGCGTGGTGAAGGTATAAAAGGAAATACCCGCCGGAAGAATGATATTCGGCTTGGCCGGATGATAATCAATACCTACGGCATTGGCCAGTGCCACGAAGTTTTCCAGCAGAAAGCCTCCGTATTTGAAGAAGCAGAGCATACCCAGGTTTCCGATAAGGCTAACGACCAGGAGCAGCCGGCGTTTATGAATATTATTTTGCCGGTACAGGGAGCGGCCTACGAAAAAGTCGACTACTGTAGACAGCCACAGCAGCAGTATGAAGGGTGGGTTCCAGGCTGCGTAGAATACATAGCTGGCCAGGAGCAGATTCACTTTTTTAACTTTCCAGGGGAAAGAGAGATTATGCAATACCAGCATAACCAGGAAGAAAACAATGAAGGTATAGGAGTTGAAAACCATGATTCCAGGTTTTTAGTGTAAATGAATATCAACGGCTGGCGACCGTACGCGAAAAGTTCCAGCCCTTTTCTTCTAATGCCTGCACCAGGCTTTGCGTAAAAGGAATGGCATCAGCCGGGCTCAGGTGCGAGAATTCAGGGCACTGAAAGTGGCTCATGGCAGGATAATCCTTGAAATGGATACCCGGGCACTGCGTAACCTCCAGGATCCGTTCCCAGTACTTCGCTCGGGGAAAGCCGGCTTCCTCGGCGGCCAGGAATGGTCCGCTGGATGGCGTTCGCAAGAAGATCACCTGTCCGCCTCTCGCCTTAATGCGGGCCACCGCTCCCTGAATCACCTGCAGCATGGAATCAAGGGAATTGCCCGTAGGAGGCGGGGTCTTTCTTTTACCCATTTCGAACCAGATACTTCTAACCTTATTGATCTTGTTGGTGTCGGCAAGGAACTTATCCGTCATTTTGGCCCTGCGGTCGAAAGTGACGGTATGAAAGCCCTGGGGAAAATCGGGCATACCGTAAATGCCGGGCCGGTTGGGGATATGAAGGCGGCCGATCAGCGCTCCAAGGGAAAAGAAATCCTTGTCCAGGAAAACCAGCCGCGATTCCAGCGCATGGTTGATCTGGAAGCTGGCACGCTGGGCGGGCGTCCTTTTTTTGTAATAGGCAATATTTTTCAGGGGGCCTGCTGTGTTGCCCGGATTACTGGAAAAGAACAATCCTTCCGTAACATCCACGACCAGTTTTCCTTTAAAGCCCGGATCATCCGCCAGGTTCAGGAGCACCGGCATGGGAGAGGTTCCCTGCATGGCCAGCTGCACGGCATCCTGGCCGGTCAGTTTTCTCCAGGTTTCGATATCCAGGTCAAATTTGATGCGCGAGGATCCGATGAATACGGTGGCCTTGTCTGAAGGTTCATAGACGCGGGCCCTCTTGTCGGACCAGAGGCTTTCGTCATCGTCGTACGAGATGCGGATTCCTTTCTGCCTGAGATAGGCTTCCCAGCTGATAAAGAAAGCCAGCAGCAGCAGCACGGCCAGGCCTCCGGCCTTGGCGAGGTGATTCGGTTGCATGTATGTTGGTTTTAGTGGTCCTGAGTTACGGTAAACAAGAAAAGCTTCCGGGTAAGGGAATCGATTGCGGGAAACGAATTGGAGTTTACAGGGAGTAGGCGGATAGCTTTTCGGGCTGCTCTGACAGAAAGGTAGTATGATTTCGAAGGAAAACCAAATGATGGGGTCAATAGTCAATAGTGAGGGGGCTGGGTGGGCAGGGCATAAAAAAAGCGGATCCGAAGATCCGCTGGTTCAGAGAGTTTTGGTTACTCTTAATGAAAAAAGCTGGTGGCGAAAAGGTGGTTTTGTTTTGTCTGGATATTGGATTGTTTTGGATATTGGACCGTAAAAACGGGGTTTTTTCAAAAGGATAAATCAAAGGTAAGGGGCACAGAGACCCTGTTCCGCCTTCTATCGGTGAACCGGTTAATTA
>DATAHC010000112.1:0-2605 GCA_036263415.1 Flavisolibacter sp. | reverse complement strand
ATTTTGAATTTGCCCATCATCAATGTGCCTATATGCCAATATAATAGTCAATGGAAAGCCTCATTCAAATGCTGTTTGGTATTCCTGTTTTGTCCTTGTCATCCCTGTCCTGCCTCTGTCATCCCGACGAAGGAGTGATCTTTTACGCCAGAACTATTGTAAGGAAAGACCGTTCCAAAGTACGCCCTACTCATCACTCATCACTCATCACTGATCACTGCTCGCTCATCGCTGCACGAAAACCTTATCGCTTTCGTTGCCGAGGCGGTCCACGGCGGTGAGGGCAATGGCATTCAGCGGGGCTTTGGTGTTATTGCTTCCACTGATGGAGGGAGCCAGTATAAAGTTTCGTTCTTTACGATCGAGGATGCGGTACGTCCAGGTGCTGCCATATTGCGTATAGACGATCCAGTGAAACACATCCGATTCATTTGGGTGCGTCCAGCTGAGGCTGACTGTAGAGTCGCTGCCCGTAAGGGCCTTACCGGCAACAGGTGGTGCCGGAGGCGTAGCATCGAGCCAGGGACTGGCCGGAACCAGCGCTTCATTCTTATAAGGACCGTTCAGCAAGGCCTTTGTGATATTGGGGTTGCGGTATACCTGCCCGATACTCCAGTGGATCACGCCCTTGCTTTCCGGCAACATACCCCGGGTGATCATGATCTGGCTCAGCACCTCGTTCACATTCCGGGCACTGGTATCGCCACCTACACTGATGCCGGGCCATAAATGCCGCTTTTGCGTATTCTCGCCATTCCACCAGCCCAGCAGCACCGGAAAGCTCAGGTTCATCCGGTTGATGGGCCAGTACAGCTGCGGTGCGAAATAATCGATCCAGCCCTTATTCAGCCAGAGCCTGGCATCGGCATACAAAACATCATACTGGTCGAAGCCGGAAATGGATTCCGGATAGCCCGGACGCCAGATGCCGAAGGGACTGAGCCCGAACTTTACCTGCTTTTTCTCTTTCTTGATCTGTGTATACAGGTTGCTGATAAAGCTGTTGACCGCTTCACGACGCCAGTCGCCACGTGATAATTGTCCGCCAGATTGTTGATAGGCCGTCCAGCTGGCGCTGTCGGGGAAGTCCTCTTTCTTATTGTATTCCGGATAGGGATAGAAATAATCATCGAAGTGAACGCCATCGATATCGTAGCGGCGCACAATATCCATCACCACGTCGGTAGCATGTTTTTTGGTGCCTTCAAGTGCGGGATCAAACCACCAGTAATCTTCCTTGAGATGAACGACCAGCTCCGGCTTGCGCTTGACCAGAGAGCTGTCGGTAACCGGTCCGCCGGCAGGGTGGTGGGCGCGATAGGGGTTGAGCCAGACGTGCAGTTCGAGTCCGCGGTCATGTGCGGCTTCCACCCAGAACTGCAGGGGATCGTAAAACGGTACCGGCGCTTTTCCCTGCGTGCCGGTCAGGAAATAGCTCCAGGGCTCGAGGCTGCTTTGATACAGAGCATCGGCCTGCGGACGTACCTGGAAGATGACGGCATTGAAATGATTGGCCTTCAGAAAATCGAGGAGGGCGATCGCTTCTTTCTGCTGGCTGTCCACCGGTAATCCCGGCTTACTGGGCCAGTTGATATTGGCAACCGTCGCCACCCAGGCAGCGCGGAATTCGCGCTCGGTATGCGGAACGGTACTGGCAGCCGTGTGGTTAGAACTGGTACTTTGCTGGGAAGCGGTACAGGCAAAAAGCGTAAGTGCCAGGATCAAAAGGCAAAGGGGTATTCGTTGGTTCATACAGCTCGGTTGGATGTAGTTGCAAAGAAAAGGAAGATAAGGGAGATGGCAGACGTATGTCTGATGTAGGATGTCTGATGTCTGATTTGTTCATTGGCATCTACCATTTCTTCATTTCATCTGCATGCTACTTTACCACGGAGCCACTACGACACGGAGTTCCACGGAGACGGCTTCGCCGTTTGTTTCGCGCGGAGGCGCCAAGGCGCAGAGGATGGCTTCGCCATGACCGCTTCGCGGTTGTATTTCGCCCAGAGCTAAGGAGCAAAGGAGATTTTAGTTTCCAATGGGCATCAACTAGCTTTTCATCTATACTTGCGTAACGAGCTGCAGGGCTAAGAGGATAAAGGAGAAGAAAGAGAGAAAAGAGGCTGCTACGCAGCGTACTGATTACCCCCAACCTTTCCTTTATTTGAAGGGCTGGCCCTAAGAGGGAGAAAGAGGAGAATAAGAGGAGTAACCTCACTGGTTTCAATCATTTCCCTTATTTACAATTATCCGCCCTTGCTTTATCATCCCGCCTTTGCCTTTGTCATCATTTCCACGCTTTGTCATCCCTACACTCTCTGTAATCCCGACGAAGGAGGGATCTTTTACGACCAACCTATTATAGTGTCTGGCAGCATCCGAGTTCAGACCGTCATGGCGCGTGTCCGCCTCTTGCGGAAGCGGCACCCAAGCAATCTCACTTGGGGTCTAACTATCGTTATGCCGGACTGTGATTCTACCCTGCCTTACATTGTGGGGCATAGAGCTGCCATTCCCTGCCAGAGGAAGCGTAGCTGCTTTATCGGAAAGAGGTATCCACTTCATACCCTTATTCAACGCCACATTTCGTTGCCACGCATCCAGC
>DATAHC010000111.1:0-14450 GCA_036263415.1 Flavisolibacter sp. | reverse complement strand
CAGCTCTTTCATCAGATCATCCATCTCCGGCTTCCAGCGGAATACAGCGGCCTTTTGTGCCTGCCTGGACTGAAGAAATGAACTCTGAAGATCCTCCCGGGACGCTTCCGGTTCGGAAGATCGCTTCCTTTGGGCTGGGAGCAGAATAATATTGGAAGCTGGTGGAAAATCCTTTGGCACCAGCATTTCGGGAATGCGCAGTAACCAACGGGTACGGGTAATGGCTACATAGAGCAGGTTGATCTCTTCCTTAAACTTTCCATTTTTCAGCGCTTCCCTTTTCTCATCTTCCGTAAGCCGTTCCAGCTTACCCTCCGTTATGAAATCCGGCACCAGCTGAACAGCATCATATTCAAGTCCTTTGGATTTGTGAACGGTCGAGAAGATCATTTCCGCCTGATCCTTTTCTGAAGCAGGAACCTGCAAAGTTTTCAGTCGCCTGATCAGCGAAGGGATCTCTTTGCCATATTCCCTGACGATCTCCAGCATCAACCCTAAAGGCACATCTTCCGTTTTACCGATATAGTCTTCCAGTTCCTCCAGGCTGTTCATGCTGCGGATCAGGGGATCGCGGATCAGGTCGGATTTTCCTTCGCTCAGATTCAGGATATCATACAGCGAAGCACCATCATCAGCATACACATAGGAATTGAAGTTCCCTTCGAAATACAGTTGCTTTACATCCGGGTGATCGGATATGAATTCAATAGCCCGCATCAATAAGCCAAGGTTGGTTCTGCCAATCGTGGCTTTTGATTTCGGCTCCCGATGCGTTCCAAAACCTTTGATCGTTACCGAAGTGTGGTCGCTGATATATCGTTTCCAAGCGAGCACCTTTTTTGCCAGATCAGCAATGCCGGGTGGGAACCGAAAACTGGTAGTGAGCGAGAAACTTTTATAATCCAGCGTTTCCAGTGCGTTGGTGGCATAGCGCCAACTGTATATGGATTGATGGGTATCTCCTACCATCACCTTTACGGCTTTCTGCCGGGCAAAAACATCCAGCATGGCAGCGGAGGCATCCTGGCCTTCGTCGAACAGGATGTAATCAAAATCAAGCTGCGGTTTCGCCAGCTGAAACTTCTTCAGATAAAAGTCATGCGTGATACCGGCTTCGCCCGAATTCATTTTCGCCAGCAACATACGGGTCCCCTGCTCAATAGCCTTATAAAATGTTCGAACAAATGCTTTGGATGCCGGCTCATGCACTACATCGAGGTAATTGAGTTCCTGCACCTTCTGCTGACTGCTGTTGCAGAACAGGGTAATGAATTTGTTGATATGGTTGGCAATGATAAATTCCGTATGCCGCTCCTGAAATCCCTGCAAACCCAACAGTGTTACAATCTCCTGGGTTTTATAGGCATTGCGCACGGTATACCCGAACCGTGGAACGATATGGCGATAGGCCAAAGAATGTGTTGTTTCAACCGATACATTCAGCAATTGCTGCGCGCGGAACCGCTCCAGCGCTTCCTGCTGCACCGATTTATTAAAAGCCAGATAGAGCATGCGCGCACCTCGCGGCCGGCTTCTGGCGTACTCGATCAGGGTAGTGGTTTTGCCCGATCCTGCTACCGCATTGATACGGATATTACCCTCTGACGCGATGATGGCATTTTGCTCTGTTGTCAGTGCCGGTCCTGAATATGGCACACCCCCTTCTTCCACTATAATCGAAGCTCCGGAATAAGCATTGTCCCTGTTCATCATAAGGTAGCTGGATGAAAATAGACAAAGGTATAGAAGCCGGTTCATCCGGCTGCCAGGCAGCAGACAAATCGCAGCATTTTAAGAAATGAAGAAGCCGCCATCCCTATAAAAAAGGCAACTTTGTATTTTCCTGGCAATGGGTATGTTATTTGGATGACAGAGCCCAAACGTAAAAACAAATTCATGCTACCCATCAGTGAAGTGCCGTTCAGAAAAGATTTTGTAAACCATTTCCCCGGCGAGGAGAGCGGACAGATCCATTCCCGGCAAACCCCTGGCGTATTGTATAGCAAGGCACCTCCCACACCGGTTGCCGATCCAAAACTCATTGCCTGGACACAGGAGCTTGGCGAGGAGCTCGGTATTGCTGCACCGCAGCAACAAAAAGATATTGACCTGCTGGCGGGCAATTACCTCAACCCTACCCAATATCCCTATGCGGCCTGCTATGCCGGACACCAGTTCGGTCAATGGGCAGGACAGCTGGGCGACGGGCGGGCCATAACAGCCGGTGAGGTGATTTCGACTACGGGGATGTCCTGGGAACTCCAATGGAAAGGTGCCGGACGAACGGCCTATTCAAGAAGAGCCGATGGAAGAGCCGTACTACGATCTTCAGTACGCGAATACCTGATGAGTGAAGCCATGTTTCACCTTGGCGTACCCACCACCCGGGCCTTAAGCCTTGTGACTACCGGCGAACCGGTATTGCGTGATGCCTTTTATGACGGGCATCCTGCTTATGAACCGGGCGCTATCGTACTGCGGGCCGCTCCCTCCTTTCTTCGATTCGGAAGCTTTGAAATGCCGGCATCCCGCAATGAACTGCAACATCTCCGGAAACTGGTTGACTGGACCATTGAAAAGCATTTCCCCACAATAAAGGAAGCGGAGCCGCTCCTGCCCTGGTTTCGAGAAGTGGTTAATCGAACTGCCTTTCTAATCACCGAATGGATGCGCGTCGGCTTTGTTCATGGCGTCATGAATACGGATAATATGTCGATCCTTGGCCTGACCATTGACTATGGACCCTATTCCATGCTGGATGCTTATGATCCTGGCTTTACTCCGAATACTACCGACCTTCCGGGTAAGCGCTACGCCTTTGGCAAGCAGGCCGCCGTGGCCAAATGGAACCTGGGCTGCCTGGCCGGTGCCTTAGCTCCCCTAATCAAGGATACTGCACCACTTATCGCCGTTCTCGATGAATATGACATCCTTTTCTGGGAGCATTATTTCCATATGATGAGCCGAAAGCTGGGACTGGATACCGTGCGACCAGACGACCAGGAACTCATCAACAAACTCGTGCAGGTGCTGACCCAGGTGAAACCGGATATGACTCTCTTCTTCCGCTTGCTGATGACGTATGAAAGGACCAATGAAGTGGACACGATCCTGCATTTCAATGAAGCTTTTTATCGGCCTCTCGATCAGGACGAGGCGCAGCAGTTCAATGACTGGATCGTTTCTTATTGCCATCGGATGGAATGCAATCAGATTTCCCCAAAAGAACGATGGGAACGCATGAACGGGGCCAATCCCTATTTCCTGCTGCGTAATTATCTGCTGCAGCAGGCGCACGAACAACTCGAAGCCGGGGATGCCAGCCTTTTCCATACACTTCATAAGGCCCTCAAAGAGCCTTATGCTGATACGTTTCACCAGTTCTTTGCCAGAAGGCCTGACTGGGCCCAGGACAAAGCCGGTTGCTCCATGCTTTCCTGCAGTTCCTAACTAACGGAAGGCGCCTTCTTTTTTGGTCAGCTGGAAATACTGGTCCATCTTACCACCCAGCGTTTCTTCGAACGCCGCCTGCAGGTCTTCCGGTTGCGGATGCCGGAACTTCCATTTATCGAAGTAGTGCTGCATGGCCAGATCCAGTTTTTCCTGACCGATCTCACTTTCCAGCAGATATAGCCAAAGGGCCGTTTTCACATAAGAGATCAGCCCATACTCCTGGCTGTTCGGAAATTTTTCCGCAGAGATATCCATAGCCGACTGCATGGGAATATTCTTTTCAATAACGTTATATACGGTAGCCTGGAATTTATCGGCAGGCATGGCTTTCAATTCCTTTGGAATAGCGTCGCCAAATATGGAATTGCTCCGGTATTTCTCCGCTTCGTATCGGAACTGGTAATAGGTATTCAATCCCTCATCCATCCAGGTATGCGCCCTTTCGTTACTTCCCAGCATGCCCATGAACCAGTTATGCCCCACTTCATGGGTGATCACCCCATCCAATGATTCCGTTTTGGCATCGGGGCTGGTGATCAGTGTGATCATCGGATACTCCATACCTCCGCTGGAGTTATTCTTTGGCCCTTCGACCGCCTGCACTACCGGGTAGGCATAAGGACCGATCCATGTACTGTAATGATGAACGGCATCCTTTACAAAATCGATACTGTTATTCCAGGGCGTTTCCTTTTTATTATGGAAATAGGTAAAGGCATCTATGGTTTTGCCGGCCACCTGAATGGTATCATACTGTACTATAAAATCCTTGTCGGCAAACCAGGCAAAATCCGGTACCTGGTCGGCATGATACATCAGCGTCTTGGTTTTAGCGGTGCCCTTCGGCTTATATGTAATGCGATCGCTTTTTGCGGCCGAACCATTTTTACTGCCGGCTGCCTTATATAATTCCAGTTCTTCTTTTGTCTGAAGAATTCCTGTAGCACCAACCACATAGTCCGAAGGCAAGGTCAGTGACACATCATAGTCTGCATACTCGCTATAAAATTCTCCCATATCCAGATAAGGGAATTCGTGCCAGCCCTTCTGGTCAAAAACGGCGGGTTTAGGATACCACTGGCAGGCCATGAATTCACCATCCGCATATCCGGACCTGGAAAAATAAGGCGGCAGCAGTATTTTAAACGGTGTAGCGATGGTGATGGAGTCGCCGGGAGCCAGCGGCTGATTCAGCACCAGTTTGATGATGTCGATATATTGAGGGTTTGAATGAGCTTCTGTGCGCGCTGTTTTCCCATTGATGGTAAACGCCAGGCCTTCGATGGATCCCGTTCCGTAATTCTCCAGCTTCTTTGAGCGTTCCGAATCATTTTTAATCTGCTGCATTAAAGCAGTAGAAGCATTTTTATACGCATTCGGCCAAATATGAAACCAGATAAAACGGAGGCTCTCCGGTGAATTGTTTTTATAGACCAGTGTTTCCGACCCGGTGATGGTTTTTTCCTTATCATTCAGTTCGGCTTTGATCGAATACCGCAGTTGCTGCTGCCAGTAGGATTGCTGGGCCGACAATCCGGTTACGAAAAAGAGGGTAAGGATTCCAAGCAATGATTTCATATATGTTTCCTTTATTTCGGAGTAAGATAAATGAAAACGACAAAGCGATGGCCAGCAAATTGTGAAAATCAGCGGTACGCTTTTTCAATTGAATGCTGTTTCGCTGTTATCGCATGATGAACCAGTAATTTTGCAGGATTATGGAAATAGGTATTTGCACATTTGCCGATGTTGGAACGCATCCGGTCTCCGGTCAGGTCATCGCTCCGCATGAACGCCTTCGGAACCTGATGGAAGAAATTTCACTGGCCGACCAGTTGGGACTGGATGTTTTTGCCATAGGCGAGCACCACCGGCCCGACTATGCCGTATCTGCCCCCGCTGTTGTTATGGCTGCGGCTGCCGAACGCACCCGGAATATCAGGCTTTCCAGCGGTGTCACCGTATTGAGTTCCGATGATCCGGTTCGCATCTTCCAGCAATTTGCCACGGTAGACCTGTTGTCTTCCGGCAGAGCGGAGATCATGGCCGGGAGAGGCTCCTTCATTGAATCTTTCCCTTTATTCGGTTATAACCTGCGCGATTACGACGCCCTGTTCGCTGAAAAGCTGGAGATGCTCTCCCGGATTAATGCTTCCGAAAAGATCCAGTGGGAAGGACGGCTTACCCAGACCATAAAGGATCTTGGCGTGTATCCCCGACCCTACCAGGACCAGCTGCCGATCTGGGTGGCCGTAGGCGGCACCCCGGAATCTGTGGTCAGAGCTGCAGAATATGGCCTGCCTATGATGCTGGCCATTATTGGTGGTTTGCCTGCCCGTTTTGCCCCTTTCGTACAACTGTACCGCGAAGCATGGATAAAAGCCGGACACGACACTGCTAAAATACAGGTCGGTATCAATTCCCACACCTTTATTGCTGCCACTTCGCAGGAAGCTGCGGATCAGTTTTTTCCGCCCTATGCCGAGGTCATGGGCCGTATTGGGAAAGAAAGAGGCTGGCCGGGCATGAGCCGGCAACAGTTTGACCAATCCACACAACCCCAGGGTGCTTTGCTGGTAGGCAGTCCGCAACAGGTTACTGAAAAGATCCTTTATGAATATGAGCTTTTCGGACACACCCGTTTTCTGGCTCAGATGAGTATCGGGGCCATGCCGCACAACCAGGTAATGAAGGCTATCGAATTGTTGGGAACGGAAGTGGCACCCGCCGTAAAAAAGGCGATCGGTCAAAAGAGAGAGAAGGTTTGATCTGAAGTTTTTTAGCTTTCACCTGTTTGTTTACGGCCTTCACCTTTCCCTTTAAATGGAGAGGTGAATTCCTATACCTTGCGGCCGCTAACCGAATCGCCGCTATGTACAAATTGTTCCCGTGCTTTCTTATTATTGCTTTCCTGCTGTCGGGATGCCACCAGGATTGGGCTTCCGAAAAAGAAGAGGTTGCCTACTGGAATCACCAGGTGCTGGACAGTGCCTATAAAGTACTATATAAAGACACCTCCATAGATAAGGCGCTATCCTTATTCGATGTACTGAAAAAAGGCACAAAGAAGCAGAGCCCATTTATTGCAGCAGCGCGCCACACGATGATGGCGAACTATCATTATTTCTTTACCCGGGATACCCTGGCCACCGCTCTTCAGATCGATTCAGCGCTATCTTATTATCCGGATGAAAAGCAGCGTTCCTTCTATCCCCGTGCTTACGTAGGCTTATTATTATTCGGTGGCGAAATGGCTTTCCGGCTGGCCGATTATACCAAGGCCAATGAGTATTATTTCAAGGCGAAGCAATCTGCAGACCATTACCTGGACCCCTGCGAACGGAGCAGCTTTACGTACAACGTTGCCATGGTATCTTACCGGCAACAGAACTATAAACAATCTGCCTCTTACTTCCAGGAAGCCTACACCTCTCAGGCAAGTTGTCCGGTACAGACCACAGCCATCATTCTGCAGCAACAGGAGATCCAGAGCAATATCGGCTTATGCCTCGTGAAATTACAGCAGTACGATAGTGCGCTGATCCATTTCAATAAGGCGCTTGAAATAGCACATCAGTACAAAGATTCGCTGGGTGCCGTTACGGTTGATAAGATCATGGGTGTAGTGGAGGGAAATATTGCCAAGATCTATATTGCCAAAGGACAATACACAGAAGCCGAATCCTTTTTCAGAAAAAGCATTGACCTGAACAACCGGCCAGGCTATGAACAAAGAGACGCCCTGTTGGTACAGTTGCAACTGGCAGATCTGTTCCGGCTGGAAAAACGTTATCCGGAATGGAATGATCTGCTGGCTGCCATTCGGGCGAATCTGGATGCCTTCCCGGACCCGGAAGCCGAAGCCAGCTGGAGAAAGCAGAAGTATCAGTATTATGAGGAGACCGGATCGCCTTTGCAGGAGCTTTCTTATTATAAATCTTATATTTCTTTGCGCGATTCTTTGTCTGCTACCCAAAAACAACTCATACAGGCCGACATTACCCGTCAATTAAGAGATAAACAACAAGAGCTCCAGATCAGTACGCTCAAAAGGGACAGCCTTTTGGGGCAGGTCTACCTTTGGTCCGGTATTGTTGTGATGCTGATGGCCTTCCTCATCATTTATCTCATCAGCCACAACTACCGGAAAACGAAGAAGAATGTGGCCGCGCTGACCCAATTGAATCAGCAGGTGATTCAACAAAAGGAAGCACTTGAAAAAGCGAATGCTGAGAAGGATCGAATTCTGTATGTGGTAGCGCATGATCTACGCAATCCCATTGGAATCACCGCATATGTAGCGGACCTTATTTTAATGGAAGAGCGGAATGAAAAGGACCGTTCCTCGCTTGAAATGATCCGGCAGGCCTCGCATCAGGCTCTGAAACTGACCAATGAATTGCTCGGAAGGCCACATGCCCCTCAACCGGTTCCGGTGAAAGAAAGGACAGAACTCGGTGCACAGGTGCGCTCTTCCGTTCAGATGATGCAGCTTAAAGCAGCCGAGAAGCAGCAAAAGATCAAGTTGAAGACCACTCTTCAGAAACTGTGGACGGAGGGATATTCCGAAAAGCTGAACCGTATGCTGGGCAATCTGCTGGACAATGCCATTAAATTCTCACCTGTAAAAAGCGTTATTGAAGTATCGCTGGAGAAACAGGAAGGTCAGGCTTTACTGATGATCAAAGACCATGGCATCGGGATCTCCAAATACCAGCATGCAGCTATATTTGAATCTTTCACGGCTACCCGGCGGCAGGGAACAGAAGGTGAGACTTCCTTTGGTCTGGGCCTTTCCATATGTAAAGAGATCGTAGAAGAACATGGTGGAACAATCGAGATCGAAAGCGATGAAGGAAAGGGAACCTGCTTTTACATCCGTTTGCCCTTACTGGAGAATGCGTAGCCGCTCCTTCAGTTCTTTCATGTAGCCTTCCGTAACAACATACGAACGTAAGGAAGTTTTAATTTCCTCTCTGGTCAGTTCCTGGATGAAAGCCAGCTGAATGACCTCACTTCGATTGATCTGGATAAAACCAGACTGGAGGTGCTGCGGAACCAGGAAGCGAAGGGTTTTTGGCAGGGTACTACGGATGAAATAGGTATGGTTGTCCTTAGCATTCAGGACACCCGTATAGTTCTTTTCCGAGTGAAGACTCACTATATCTTTCCAGAATATTTTTTTATACTTTTCTCCCTGCTTCACAAAAAAGGAATCGTTCAGAGCTGCTTCTGCCGGCGAAACCGCCGTATTCTGTCCATGGAAATTCTGAATAGCGGATTGAATGGTTGCAAACAGGGAGGCCGGGTGAACCGGTTTGGTAAGGTAGGCCGAAGGCTTTACGGCTACTGCTTCCTGAGCCAGTTGCGCATCATAACTGGCAGTGATGAAGATGAAGGGCTTATGGTACAGCGTACTGACCATCTTTCCCAGCTCAATACCGGTTTCTTTGCCATGGAGATGAATATCCATCAACACCACATCGTAGTCCTTGCGGTTGAGTGCTGTAACTGCTTCCTCAAAATTGGAAGCCAGTCCGACCACCCGGAATCCGAAATCATCGAGATTGGATTGTATACTTTTCGCCCAAAGCGGTTCATCTTCAATGATCAGTACTGAAATCTCTTCCTGCATAGTTTCGTTTGAATACTGGCAAATACTCTTTCTTATAAAAACTCCATACCACAAAAGGCTGCTTCCTTCCCAAAAACACCGGATCCCGATACCAGCGGTTGTGTGGGTGCTACATATTGTTATACTTTGAACTGATTAACGAACTGCGTTGATCATTCCACCAAAGCTAAACAACCTATGAAAATAATTGCACTTTCCGGAACGCCCGCCGCACTACCCGGATTGAATCAACTGATCCGGACCCATCAATTGTGTGCCTTATTATGTCCTTCTCAAGCCTCCGGTTCGGAAACCCTTCCCTTGCAGCATTGGGCTGAAGACCGTCATATACCCTGTTGGCTGGCAGATGCCCAGGAAGTGGTGAAAGACCTCACTGAATTGATATCGGAAATAAGACCTGACCTGATCCTTATTTTTGGTTTCCCCTTTCAATTGAGCAATAATTTATGGGAAGCGGTACGCTTTGGCGCCTGGAATGTACATTTCAGTCTTCTTCCCGACCAGGAAGGCAGTATCACCATTCATCAGCTGTCTCCTTCAGAAGGGTTACCGCAGGTGATCAGTCATTTCAATTTAAAACTTTCTGATGGGATCGAAGAAGCAAGCCCTATCGAGCAATTGAGCCAGCTTACATCCGGTTTATTGCAAACAGCATTGAGCTCCCTCGCCGCCTCTTCCCGGTCGGCTGCCTGACCGGTATTTATTTCAGGGCCACCCCTTCGAATGCATTCTGAAGAAACCGGGCTGTCCTGCTTTCTTTCACGGTAACGATCTCCCTGGGCGTTCCCTGAGCAATTACCTTTCCGCCTTCATCACCCGCACCGGGGCCCATATCAATCACCCAGTCACTCAGAGCAATCACGCTCATATCGTGCTCCACCAGAATAACCGTATTGCCGGCATCGACCAGCCGGTTCAGCTGAACCAAAAGTTTTTCCACATCAGAGGGATGTAGTCCGGTGGTAGGTTCGTCCAGTATATAGAGTGTATTCCCGCGTCCTGCGCGCTGCAGTTCCGTAGCCAGTTTGATCCGCTGCGCTTCACCGCCGGACAGCTCCGTTGCCGGCTGACCCAATCGCAGGTATCCCAGGCCCACCTCATGCAATACGGTCAAGGCACGGCTCACCAGTTCTTCCCCGGCAAAGAATTCCAGGGCTTCCTCTACCGTCATGCCCAATACTTCTGCAATATTTTTCCCCTTGTACAAAACCTCGAGTGTTTTGGAATTATACCGGGTACCTGAACAGACCGGGCAAGGCGCATAAACACTGGGAAGAAACAAGAGTTCCACCATCACAAAACCTTCTCCTTCACAATTGGGGCAACGCCCTTTTCCTACATTGAAAGAGAACCTTCCTGCCTCATAATGCCTGGAGCGGGCCATTTTAGTGGATGCAAATAATTTACGGACCTGGTCAAACAGACCGGTATACGTAGCCAGGTTGGAGCGTGGCGTACGGCCTATTGGTTTCTGATCCACTTTTACCAGCCGCCTGATGCTTTCCATTCCAGAAACAATATGTCCGCCCAGTGTTACCACTGACTGTATCTGAAGGGGGTCTTCCTCTTCTTCAACTGGAATGTCGTGCCCCAGATAGTCAGCTACCAGTTCCACCAGAACCTGGCTCACAAGGGTTGACTTACCGGAACCCGACACCCCTGTAACACTGGTAAGCACACCCAGGGGAAAGGAAATATCCAGGTGATCAAGATTATTACGGGACACACCTGCGAGTTTCAGCCAACCAGAGGGTTCTCGTACCGACAAGGGAGGCAATGGCATTACATCGAAAAGGTAGGACCGCGTTTTGGACTCTTTAACCTTATTTAGTCCTGCGGCCGGACCACTGTATAAGATCTCACCTCCTTTTTCCCCAGCTGCCGGTCCCACATCAACGATCCAGTCCGCATGCCGGATCACATCCAGTTCATGTTCCACCACAAAGAGCGAATTGCCGCTAGCCTTTAGTCTATCCAATGCGTGCAACAACGCTTCCGTATCGGCCGGATGAAGTCCAGCTGAAGGTTCGTCCAGCACATACACTACACCAAACAGGTTGGAACGAACCTGGGTGGCAAGCCTCAGGCGCTGCAATTCTCCGGGCGACAAAGTTGGCGTTGTTCGGTCCAGCGACAGGTAGCCCAGACCCAGATCCAATAGTACCGAAAGGCGGGCAACCAGATCTTCGGCGATCCGTTGCGCGGCCACCGCTTTTTCCTGATGCTCCCTGGCCAGCTTTGTGATGCCGGGTGCTGTACCATCTGCATACGGCCTGAACAACGTCAGGAGCCGTTTAAGAGGCAATCCGGACAGTTCTGCAATATCCTGTCCGGCAAACGTTACCGATAAGGATTCACGCCGAAGCTTTTTACCCTGGCAAACCGGACATTCACTGCTGAGCATATACTGTGAAACCCGTTTCTTCATCAGGGCACTTTGCGTATTAGCAAACGTATGCAGCACATATTTCCGTGCGCCGGTAAAGGTTCCCATATAACCCGGTTCCATTTTCTGGCGAATGGCCCGCTTCACCTCTTCCCGCGTAAAGCCCGGATAAACCGGAACAGTGGGCTGCTCTTCCGTAAACAGGATCCAATCCCGATCCTTTTTAGGGAGATCCCGCCAGGGAATATCCACATCATAACCCAGCGTTGTAAGAATATCCCTTAGATTCTGTCCCTGCCAGGCAGAAGGCCATGCAGCTATGGCTCTTTGGCGGATCGTGAGCGAATCATCAGGTACCATCGTTGCTTCTGTTACTTCATAAACCCGCCCGAGTCCATGACAATTAGGGCAGGCTCCTTCCGGGGTATTGGAAGAAAAGGATTCTGCATAAAGCAGAGGTTGCCCTTTCGGGTATTCACCCGCCCTGGAATAAAGCATTCGTAAAAGATTGGAAAGCGTGGTTACCGAACCTACTGAAGAGCGGGTGGTACCGGAACCCCTTTGCTGTTGCAAGGCAACAGCCGGTGGAAGGCCTTCCACTTCATCTACCTCCGGAACCGGCATCTGGTGAAAAAGCCGTCTGGCATAAGGAGACACCGATTCCAGATAGCGTCGCTGTGCCTCTGCATATAAGGTACCAAATGCCAGGGATGATTTTCCCGAACCGGAGACCCCGGTAAATACCACCAGAGCATCACGGGGGATCTGTACGCTGACATTTTTCAGATTATGTTCACGGGCACCCCTGACCGAAACAAAACCCTGCTTTTTCTGATCCTGAGCCATAAAGCTTTCGATTCAAACTTTGTGCCCTGAAGCTTTCAACACGATCCGTATCATAACAAAGGCCCGGCGTACCGGGCCTTTATTTATTTCCATGGATCCAAAACCACCTTTACACAATCTTCTTCTTTTTCCTTGAAGATCTTGTAGCCATGGGCTATCTCCGACAGGGGAAGCCGATGGGTGATGATATCGTCCAGCTTCACTTTACCTTCAGCCACATAGCCTAACAATTTATCGATATGCTTATGTGCCGGAGCCTGGCCACCTTTCAATATGATCCCTTTATCGAAGAACTGGCCGATCGGGAAATTATCATAGGTAGTAGGATACACACCCAGCACGGAAACAATGCCTCCGCGCCGTACTGCACTCATACAGGCCTCCAATACCTTAGGCGAACCCTTCTCAAAATTGATAACTGCTTTGGCACGGTCCAGCAGGTTCCTGTCCGGTTCAAAGCCAACTGCTTCCACTACTACGTCGGCGCCTCTGCCTTCCGTTAGGGATCGGATCTGCTCTACCACTTCCTTTGCCCCATCCTGCCACAATATGGTTTCGACCTGTGCCGCCTGTTTGGCTTTCGCCAGCCGGTACGGCAAGGTATCAACGATAATGACCCGGGCAGCCCCTCTGAGCCAGGCGCTTTTGGCAGCCATGATACCTACCGGGCCCGAACCGAATATAGCGACCGTTTCACCGCCTTTCACTTCACCCCAATCGATACCGGAGTAGCCTGTAGGGAAAATATCCGTCAGGAACAATACCTGGTCATCGGTAAGATTATCCGGTACGATGCGTGGTCCGTAATCGGCGTAGGGAACCCTCACATATTCCGCCTGTCCCCCATCGTAACCCCCATATAGATCCGTATAACCAAAGAGGGCACCGCCTTTTTGTGTCAGCAGTCCGCCTTCCGGACCGTAGTGTTCCGGATTGCTGTTTTCGCAATGCCCGGGCAAATGATGATTACAAAAGAAGCAGGTGCCGCAGGCAATCGGAAAGGGTACTACTACCCTATCACCCTTTTTAAGATTTTTTACGGCCGAACCTGTTTCCTCCACTATACCCATAAATTCATGTCCTAAAACCATCGGCCGCGGTTGCGGCAATCCTCCGGAATAAATATGAAGGTCCGATCCGCAGATAGCGGTGGCCGTTACTTTTAAGATGATATCCCTTTCCTGCTCGATCTTCGGGTCGTCTACCGTATCATAAGAAACGTTCCTGGGACCATGTATCCGTGCTGCTTTCATTGTTATTGCTGTTTAAACTGATTGAATCTTATTCCTGTTCCTTATTTCTGGGCTCCTGCATTTTATTCATACGGTCTGCAACCATGGATTCGGGCATCACATTGCTCATGCCTACCATCGCTTTATTTTTAAAGCCGGAGATCACTTTATCATCCCCTTTCATAAGCGCTTCATATCCATCTTTCGCCACGGCAGCCGGATCGGACAACTTGGAATCCAGGATTTTCGACTCCTGCATGTCCGCCTTATTAAAGAAGTCGGTATCGGTTGCTCCCGGCTGCAAAGCGGTCAGTGTTACGGCAGAATCCTTCAATTCACTGATCAGCGCTTCCGTAAAGGATAATACATAGGCTTTTGTAGCATGATATACCGCCTGCCAGGGTCCTGGCAATTGAGAGGCAATAGAAGCGAGCTGCAGTACTTTCCCTTCGTTCCGTGCCACCATATCTTTCAGAAATAAGTGCGTGATGGTAGTAAGTGATACCACATTCAATTGTATAATATCCAGTAAGCGCTGCAGATCGGACTCAACAAATAAACCGTACTGGCCCTGACCCGCATCATTTACAAGAACGGATACAATGAGCCCCTTCGACTTAACCTCATCGTACAACTCGAATCCTGCATTCGGCTGAAACAGATCTTTGGAGATCGTGACCGTTTCCACGCCATGCTGTGACCGGAATTCTTCTGCTTTTACATCGAGCTCTTCCTGATTCCGGGCAACCATTATGAGGTTGTAGCCATCCTCCGCAAACAGCCTGGCCAGTTCATAGCCTATTCCGCTAGTGGCGCCTGTGATCAGTGCATACTGATTATTTCCTTCTTTCATAATTGAAACATTTTATTGATGATACAAGGATTAAGCTATCATAAA
>DATAHC010000110.1:0-12132 GCA_036263415.1 Flavisolibacter sp. | reverse complement strand
CCATCATCTTCCTGGCAGCATGGGGTTCCATAGCAGCCGCCCTCAATTCCCTTGCGGCCAGTACGGTGGTGGATTTTCACAAGCGTATCGCGAAGCCCTGCTCGCCGATTGATGAATACAAGACCTCCAAGTGGTACACCTTCGGCTGGGGCGTTTTCTCCATCATCGTAGCGCAGTTCTCGAGCCGGCTGGGACAAAGCCTGATCGAGGCTGTTAATGTACTGGGCTCCTTATTTTACGGGGTCATACTCGGCATTTTCCTGGTAGCTTTTTACATGAAGAAAGTAAAAGGCGCGGCCGTATTCATCGCAGCTATCGTAGTGGAGGTTTTTGTGGTCATACTTTTCTTTAACGAGCGGATACCCTTTGCAAAGGGCCTCCCTGATATCAGCTTCCTGTGGATGAATGTGATCGGTGCCTTAGGCGTTGTTGCCCTGGCCTGGCTGCTTCAGCAGTTTCTTCCTTCGTCCATCACCGGCGTCAGGAGCACGAATCCTCCCGAAGAAGTACCGGAGCTGGTTCCGGCTAAATAGTCTCTCGGAATAACGGCATGTATCTGCATAAAAAAGCCAGGCAGCTGTTTACCGCTACCTGGCCTGATCTATCGCTTAGCCTTTTATTTCAGGCTTTCGAGCAGCTTTTCATTCAGCTTCACATAGTCATCATTCTTCTGTTCGCGGGCCAGGTCCATCGATAACTGGGCCGACTTGCGGGCTTCCTCTTTCATGCCCAGCTTTGCCAGCGCATTGGCTTTCTGGTGGTGCACCCAGTAGGCGCTCTTGTTTTGTTCGATCGCCTTGTCAAACCAGGAAACGGCCTGGTTGAGGTCCTTGCCTGTTTCCAGGTAATACATGCCTGCCTGGAAGTAGGGACGGTTGTCCTGAAGGGCACGTTGAATATCGGCGGTTACACGCTGATCATAGTCTGTAGTGATCGGGAGCGATACTGCCGTTTTATCCCACATGAGCTGCAGTTCCGTACTATTGGATTTTACATTGGCAAACTGCATCGTGAAGCTTTCCTGTGAGCGGTCTAGGGTTACGGGCTTTGCCGTAACACGTACTACATCGCTTTCCTGCTTATAGGCGGAAGGATTGGTTACATCCAGCTGCCGGGTTATGATCAGCGTCCATTGGTCTTTTCCAGGGATGCTGAGCAGACCGTATTTGCCGGGCGCTACTTTTGTGCCTCCGATGGTAACGGTATCGCCAAAATTGAGCGTAGTGGCGGAGTTGGCACCGGTGCGCCATACTTTATCGAAAGGTACCAGATCGCCGAAGATCTTTCTTCCTTTCATGCCCGGACGGGAATAGGTCAGCTCGATACTGGAAATGCCGAAATCCTGCTTAATGGTCTGAGTAGGACTGGGCTGCGGCGTTCTGATCGTCTGCGCCTGCGCGGAAAGGATCATTGCAGTGATCCCCGCGCTCAAAAACAATTTCTTTAACATGTTCTGGGTTTTGCAGGCAAATGTAGAGCAGGAGTTCCGAAAAAGAGAAACGGAGTTGCCTTCCGCGTTCCGTAGCTGACAAATCAGAAATGAATTACGATCTTTCCCTTCGGACTTTTCTTACGTTTCCATTTAGGCCCTTCCTTCACCAGCCGGATGGCCTCTTCATTACAGGAGTTGCATAAAGACCGGTCTACTTTAATATTGGTGGCATAACCCTCTTTTGAGATATCGAAACTGAGCTCCACATCACCGCTCAGCGCCTTGTCCTTCACTTCTTCCGGCTCTTTCAGGTTCTCGGCGATGTAATCATTGAAATGATTCCAGCCCTCTGCCGGTTCCGATTCCTCGATAGTCCGGTTCTCCGTAACCGTTTTTTGCCGCCGGGACGCTGTTTTAGCCACTACCACTTCCTCCAGCTTGTCATTGGTGGGCTTCAGAATGACATTCAGGTTCCGGATGGTATCTGACGTGTTTACCTTGATGCCTTCTTCCTTTTGAACCAGCAGATTACTGTCCGTTGTATTGCGGAAAGACGGTAACGCCGCATTATTTTTAGCTAGTGGCACACCAGCTGTCCTCTGATTCATTGTTTCATTCTGCGCCACGTCTTTTTTAAGATCTCTTTCATAGCCCTGCTGTACAACCGGGGCGGAGGCCACCTCATTGCTTATTTCCGATTCCATCTTTGACGGGGCAGCAGTTTTACCAGCCCTGGACTGTTCTGATGAGGGCTTCCCCCAAGTAACCGTATTCTGATCTGTTGTCACCAGACTGGTACTGTCTGACAATGCATTGCCGGAAGGAGCCTGCACAGCAGGTAGATCTCTTGATGGAGCCGAAGGGGTTGTCTGTATGGCGATATCCTTATTATTAGGAAGGGTTCCGGAAAGCACCAGCCAGCTCAATCCTGCAACGACGATCACAATGGCAGCGGCCCTCCACAACAGGGAAGACGATCCCCAAAGCAGCACGCGCTTACCGGATGGCTTTTTATGAAGCCGTTCAGCAATCGATTGAAGATCCTGAGCAGGTGTCGCCGTGAAGGTGTATCCCTCAATTGCATCTGCCAGAAAAGGATCATCCAATGCGGCTTTCTCCAGTGCATGCCGTTCCGGGGCCGTCATCTGGCCGGAATGGTAGCGCTGAATATCAGCAGCGGAGTAGTGATTAGATGATCCGTTCATATTTATACAACTGTTTGCGTTTTATGTTTTTCCATACAGAGCTTCAGGTTCCGGCGTCCGTTCTGTATATAACTTCTTACTTTATTCCATTCGATGCCGGTTAGTTCCGTGATTTCATTATAGCATTTGTGCTCCAGGTAGAACAGCTGTATCACCTGACGCTGTTCTGCGGCCAGCTGCCCCATACATAATTCCAGCTGTTTAAACTGCTCTTCCTTTTCCAGTACCTCTTCCAGATGCAGATTTTCCTCCGATTGCATAAGGTCTACGTCAAAAGATACCGTTCCCTTTTTCTTTTCCGACCGTAACCGCATGAGGCAGTGGTTCTTGGCCAGCGTATAGATCCATGCCTTGAAATTATCTACCTCATGTTTTAACAGTTTCGTGCAGATCTCCTCATAGATGGCCAGCGTGCTGTCCTGGGCGTTCTCCGGATGTTTCAGGTATTTTAGGCATACACCATAGACCAGGTCCATATAGCGCTGGTAAAGATCGGCCGCCACGTTCAGGTCCAACGACTGCTTGTAGTCGGCAATCAGTTCCTGATCGGAGCGCTGGGACGATATGCTTCTGATAAATGCCAATGATCTAAAGTAAGAAGAATTTTTTTTCAGAAGGTTCTGTGTAATCTGTTAAATAGATGCATCCATCTGTCAAATGCTTTTTTTATGAGGAGATTATTATTATCTGCTGCAGCCATTCTGATAGTGGCACTGGTAAGCTTTACACGCTTTGCTTCTTTTTCCACCTTTACCGTGACCGGTACCGTCAAAGATGAATCAGGTAAGCCTTTGCCGGGAATTTCCGTCACGGAAAAAGGAAAGCGCAATAGCTCCCTTTCCAACTCGGACGGAACCTATTCGATCGTTGTATCCGATTCAAAGGCCATACTGGAATTTTCCGGAGTGGGCTATGATCCACTACAGGAAAAGATCAGGGGAAATAAAGTGGTGGATGTGATTATGAAAGCTGCTCATACAGCAATGGAGGAGGTCGTTGTTACCGGATATGCAAATGATTCACAAATAACGATGAGTAGAAAGAGTTTACAAGGAAGAGCAGCCGGACTAAATGTACGGGGTATAACCGGCTCCCCGATGCAGGCACCTGTACAGTATTATGAAAAGGATGAAGAAATGAATACGGAGGATTATGACGGTATTTCAGAGAACAACTTTCATAAAGTTGCCGACGATCCGCTTTCTACTTTTTCCATCGATGTGGACGCCGCCTCTTACAGTAATGTGCGCCGGTTTCTCAATGAAGGACAGCTTCCGCCTGCCGGGGCAGTTCGCATCGAGGAAATGATCAATTATTTCAGCTATAACTATCCGCAGCCGGTTGGCGATGCACCTTTTTCCATAAATACGGAGCTGAGTGATTGTCCCTGGAACAACCAACATAAGCTGGTGATGATCGGACTGCAGGGTAAAAAGATCCCGGTTGAGAACCTGCCTGCTTCCAACCTGGTGTTCCTGATTGATGTATCCGGCTCCATGCAAGATGCCAATAAGCTGCCCCTGGTAAAATCATCTATGAAGCTGCTGGTAGATCAGCTCCGGGAAGAAGACAGGATCTCTCTTGTTGTATATGCTGGAAATGCCGGACTCGTATTGCCGGCAACAAGTGGCGCTCAAAAGACGAAGATCCGGGAAGCGATCGATCAGCTGGAAGCCGGAGGCTCTACCGCCGGTGGTGCCGGTATTAAGCTGGCCTATAAAATAGCCCGTGAGAATTTTCAGAAAGAAGGTAATAACCGGGTGATCCTGTGTACGGACGGCGATTTTAACGTAGGGGCGAGCAGCGACGATGATATGGAGCGGCTGATTGAGAAGGAAAGGGAATCCGGTGTATACCTGACTGTACTGGGCTATGGTATGGGTAATTATAAAGACAATAAAATGCAGAAGCTGGCAGACAAGGGCAATGGTAACCACGCCTATATTGATGGCATGAGCGAAGCCAAAAAAGTTCTGGTGAATGAATTTGGCGGCACCCTCTTCACCATCGCCAAAGATGTGAAGCTGCAGCTGGAATTCAATCCGGAACAGGTACAGGGATACCGGCTGATCGGTTATGAGAACCGCATGCTGTCGAAGGAAGATTTCAATGACGATAAGAAGGATGCGGGAGAACTGGGCAGCGGCCATACGGTTACCGCATTGTACGAGATCATTCCAACAGGCATTAAGGATACCTTCCTTAAAAGTGTAGACCCGCTGAAATACCAGAAGAACGAAAAACCGATGGCTGTACACAACGGTGAAGTACTGACGGTTAAATTCCGCTATAAGGCACCCGGCGGAACGACCAGTAAATTACTGGAGCATGCGGTTGCTGCCGCAACGGTTCCTTTTTCCAAAGCATCGGAGAACTTCCGGTTTGCCACATCGGTAGCTGAATTCGGCATGCTGTTGCGTAATTCACCCTTTAAGTCAAAAGCTACGTTCAATCATGTATATACCACGGCAAAGAATGCAAAAGGATCTGATGCGGAAGGATACCGGAAGGAATTCGTGAACCTGGTACGTAAGGCCAGTGGGTTGAAAGGAATGGTGGAGGAAGATGATGAGGATGTGTCGTTGAATAATTAAATGAATCCATTTGGATATTCTGCAACTAAACTTTTTCCATATGAAAAAAATAAAACTAACTATACCTGAGCCCTGCCATGAAAACTGGGACCAGATGACGCAGGAAGATAAAGGCAGATACTGTCAGGCCTGCCGGAAAACGGTCATCGACTTCACGGCAATGAGTGATCGTGACCTGGCGCAGTTTTTCAAAAAGCCCATGGGCGGCGTTTGTGGCCGCTTTAAAGAAGAGCAGCTGGATAAAGATATCCTGTTGCCTCAAAAGCGTATTCCCTGGGCCCGTTACTTTTTCCAGATAGCGTTACCTGCCTTTTTGATGACGCTTAAGGCAACGGCACAGAGGGATACCCTTGTAGGTAAGGTTGCCTTGATTTGTAATAAACCGTTACAACCCATTCAGATCAAAAAAGATTCCAGTAATGAAGAAGAAATCAGGGGCTTGGTAAATGATAATCAAGGTCAGCCCTTATCCAATGTAACGGTTCAAATCGTGGGAACTAAATATGTTACAGCTACTGATAGTGCAGGGAAATTCATCCTTAAGGGACCGCACCTGATAGGTTCGGAAATTATGCTTTCGTATATAGGTTTCGATGCCATAAGGAAGACTGTAAACAGTACTGATTTTCTTACCTATACTTTTAATTCTCCCAGTACGCTAGGTGAGGTGGTCATAGTTGGTTCACTCATCCGCCATACAAAAAGAAAAGACGTCCCACTTATAAAACGGTTGATAGATTCTTCCTTGCAAAAATTAATAGTATTTCCAAATCCCTTGACTTTGGGTGGCAAATTGACACTGGATTCCAAAAAAATACCTGATGGGAATTATTCAATGCGCATAGTTGATCTGTCAGGTAATGTAATGCGATTCGAAAAAATTACACTGTATAAAAAAATTCATTTGACCGTTATTCAGGTTCGTGAACTCAAAAGGGGTGATTACATGCTGGAGCTGTTGAATGAAAAAACAGGTAAAAGGTATTCGGAAAAATTTATAATTATTTGATCACTGATACCCTGGATGAAACTGTTCCAGTGTCTTGCGAAGGAATTCACGATCCAGATGGGTATAGATCTCGGTAGTGGTAATGCTTTCATGGCCCAGCATTTCCTGGACGGCGCGGAGATCCGCGCCGCCCTCTACCAGGTGTGTGGCAAAGGAATGACGGAAGGTATGCGGTGAAACAGCTTTTTGGATACCGGCTTTTTTAGCCAGGTCTTTGATGATCAGAAAGATCATAACCCTGGAGAGGCGCTTGCCCCGCCGGTTCAGAAAAACGATGTCTTCCTCGCCTTTCTGTATGGTAAGATGGTTGCGGATGGTATTGACATACAGTAAAACATATTTAATGGCGCTGCTGCCTATGGGAACCAGCCGTTCCTTATTGCCTTTCCCGATCACGCGTACAAAGCCGACATCGAAGAATAACTGGGAGAGCTTCAGATTTACGAGTTCGCTGACCCGCAATCCGCAGCTGTACATCGTTTCCAGTATGGCTTTGTTCCGGCCCCCTTCGGGCAAACTCAGGTCTATCTGCGCCATGAGGTTCTCTATCTCTTCAAAACTTAGTACGTCGGGCAGCGTACGCACCA
Source organism: Flavisolibacter sp. (assembly GCA_036263415.1). Classification (GTDB taxonomy): domain Bacteria; phylum Bacteroidota; class Bacteroidia; order Chitinophagales; family Chitinophagaceae; genus Flavisolibacter. Next base: position 5,305 of record DATAHC010000110.1, on the reverse strand, counting down.
GCTTGGGCGCTTCCAGCAGTGCGGTTGGATCTGCCTTGCTGATATCTTCCAGCAGGCAGTATCTGTAAAATGTGCGTAAGCCTGATATGATGCGCGCCTGAGAGCTTTGGGTCATTCCCAGTTCGGCGATCCATTTAATAAAACCCTGAAGATCCTTTAACTGAATTTCCGATGGGTTCTTATTCAGGTTGACAGAAATAAAATAGGAGGTCAGCTTCTCGAGGTCCGACAGGTAAGCTTCCACGGAATTGTCAGAGAGCGAACGTTCGAGCTGCAGATAGGCTTTGAACCCTTTTTTATACGATTCCCACACAGTATAAAATTAAGGGATGGGGTTGTATTGACGCGAGACCGGTTAAAGATCGATGGCCTTTTCCAGGGGAACCTCCTTGCCTTCATTCAACAGCTTCACATAAATACGCTTATGGGTGATATTAACGGAGTCCAGCACCTCATGGATCTTGTCGAAGTCAATGTCGTACCCTTTCTTGAAGGTCATCTGGGCTTCTTTGCCGGTATTCACGTCTACTACGAAGATCGATCCTCTGTCGGTATACGCCCTGAGGTCTTCCGCAACAATGAATTTGGGATCGAAGCTGTTCACGGCTCCCTTGAACTTTCCGATGGGATTGGCTTTATTGAAAGGCAGCTTGAAAAGGAAGCCCCTGCCGGTGATACAGTCATTGAAGCTGAGCCACACATGGCTGGTATCCTTGATCACGCATTTGATATTGGAAGGATTAAGACGTACTTCCTGGTTGGTCAGATCGCTCATGGGAATGGTGCGTACCAGGTCCTGACGGATATGCGTCCAGCTGATCGAATCGGGGGCACAGTCCCTTACGGAGATGTTTACCACCGATTCGAACCGGTCGGTTCCTTTGAACTTGAAGCTGTCGGACCGGCAGGTGGTATCGCAAAAGGTTTTTGAGGAAGACCCCTTGCCGCCACCGCAGGAAGCGAACAGAATACCCAGGGAGAGAAGACCAGTAAGAATCCGCATATATAAATGTTGAAACAAAAGTAAGGGCTGACCCTTTCACCTTCAAAATTCTTTTACCTTCGGTACAACCCCTTCTGCTATGTCACACTTCCGTAGAAAGTTTGCCAAATCGGTGCTGCAGCACCGGTCCTGGCTCAGGCGTTTTCTCACAAAACTGGAGAACCATCCGCCGGCCGATCTCGATAGTTATGTTGATCCCATCGACAGTGAGGTATGGAAGGAAGTAGATTGCCTGGCCTGTTCCAACTGTTGCCGCACCATGTCGCCTACCTATACCTTCAAGGACCTGCAGCGGATATCCAGGCATCTGAATATGACCATTTCCCAGTTCAAGGCCAAATGGCTGTTCCGGAACCGTAAAGGGGAGTGGATGAATAAAGTGCAGCCCTGCCAGTTCCTGGACCGCAAGACCAACTTATGCCGAATCTATGCCGTCCGGCCGCTGGATTGTGCCGAGTTCCCGCACCTCACCAAAAAGAAAGTAGTCCAGTTCATTCATGTGCACCATCAGAATGTGAATCATTGTCCGGCCACCTTTCGCATGGTGGAACGGTTAATGGAGCGGGTGCAGCAAAAGCAATCACTACCGGTTCACATATAAACATCTTCGATAAAAAAATAGGATGGATCTTTCTCAGCGTTTGCCGTGATCGATAAGATGTTGAATTGGATATGCCGGATCTCTTTATGGAAATAGAGATAGAAATCCGCCGCCTTCATCAGGTGCTGGAGTTTACGGCGGTTCACACTTTCTTCCGGTTGGCCGAAGTCATGGTTCGTCCGGTATTTCACTTCCGTAAAGTGGGTTACGGCACCTAATAGTGTAATGATATCGATCTCATATCTTGAATAGCGCCAGTTGCGATGAAGGATGGTATGCCCCTTCGTTATCAGAAAGCCTTCCGCCAGGTCTTCACCCTTGCGGCCCAATTGAATATGCCTTGCCATTTTTATCTTTATTGAAATTATGATACATGGCTGGCGCTCATAAGTTGTTTAAAATTAAGGGTATCGTTCAACATTACAGCTGGGGCGGGCAGGATTATATTCCGGCATTGCTGAATCAGGATAATGCTGCCGGCACGCCGCATGCGGAGTACTGGCTGGGCGCGCATCCGAACCATCCTTCCCTGCTGGAAGATTCGGAAAGACCACTCCTTGCGGTGCTGGAAGAAGATAAAGAGGGTATACTGGGAAGGGATGTGGTGGTCCGATTTGATACCCTGCCTTTCCTGTTCAAGATCCTGGATGTAAAACAAATGCTTTCCATCCAGGTGCATCCCAGTATAGAATCGGCCAGAAAAGGTTTCGCGCTGGAGAACCAGATGAAGATCCCGGTAACGGCACCGCACCGGAATTATAAAGACGAGAACCATAAGCCGGAAATGATGGTGGCCCTGAGTCCATTCTGGCTGCTTCATGGCTTCAAGCCGGCACACCAGGTACACGAAATACTTCAGAAAGTGCCGGAGCTTCGGTTTCTTGCCGCTGTTTTCGGGAGGGACCATTATCAGGAATTATATGAGTTGATCATGCGAATGCCACAGGAAGAAGTGGACCGGTATGTAAAGCCCCTGCTGGAAAGGATTGTTCCGCTCTATGAAGCGGGCCTGCTTACAAAGGATCAGGAAGATTTCTGGGCAGCCCGGGCAGCGATAACTTTCCAAAAGAACGGACATGCGGACCGGGGCATTTTTTCCATTTACCTTTTCAACCTGCTGCACCTGGAAAAAGGCGAGGGCATCTTCCAGCCATCCGGTATGCCACATGCCTATCTCGAAGGTCAGAATGTGGAGGTAATGGCCAATTCGGATAATGTATTAAGAGCCGGATTGACCGATAAGCATATTGATGTGGGAGAGCTGATGAAGCATGTACAATTTGAAGCTACCATTCCGCAGGTGCTGAATCCCCCGTCCGGTAAACAGCGTTCTTTCGAGACGCCTGCCCATGAGTTCGGATTGCTTCAATACCAGCTTGCAGGCAATGAAGTACTAGAATACACAACGCATTCGGCCGAGCTACTATTTCTTTTGAACGGAACCGCCAGCGTGAGCACGGGCAGTACCTCCCTTTCCCTGAAGAAAGGAGAAGCGGCATTTGCTGCAGCAGGCCTTACCATTCAAATGATGGCAGGGCAGGAGGCGGAAATCTACCGTGTTTTCGTACCCCCGCCTAAAAACTAGTTTTAACGGGTAGTTTCTATTATTTTTGCCGCAGTTAAAGAATACAGAATGAAATTGAAAAAATCGGTCCTTTTAGCGTTTGTACTCCTTATTGTAGTGGGTTCGGTATGCCGCGTCATGGGATTTGCGCCCCAGATCGCCATGGCTGTTTTTGGTGCGGTGGTGATCCGGGATAAGCGCCTGGCGCTGATACTGCCTTTGGTCTCTATGCTCTTATCGGATGTTTTGTTCCAGGTATTGTTTACGTATGGACTGAAAGAGTATGGCGGATTCTATGAAGGTCAGCTGACGAATTATATAGTACTGGCGCTGTCGGGACTGGTGGGCTTCTGGGCCCGTAATATGAACTGGGGACGTATTGCTGCCGTTTCGGTAGCCGCACCGACTTTATTTTTCTTTCTCAGCAATTTTGCGGTCTGGATAGGTGGCGGTGGCTTACAGCGCCCAAAGACCTTTGATGGTTTGCTGATGACCTATGCAGATGGTATTCCATTTTTCCGTTCCGGATTAGCTTATACGATCTTATTCTCCGCCCTGCTGTTTGGAGGTTATTTCCTGCTCCAGCGCTATCTGGCGTCGAGAAAACAACTGGCTTGATCAATAAAGAGCCCCGCTGCTGCGGGGTTTTTTATTGATAGTCAATAGTGAATGGTCAATAGTGAATGGTCAAGAGTGAATGGTCAAGAGTGAAAGGTCAAGAGTGAGTGGTCAAGAGCGTACAGATAGATCGGATATAGCTTTATATATCACCTACAGCGTCAAACGGTCCGGATCCATTTCATAGCCTTCATCTACCAGCAGATCCCGGCTGTCGGCAGCCGAAGTGGCCAGTTCGTCACACCGGTTGTTATAAGGATTATCGGCGTGGCCCTTTACCCATACAAAGTGCACCTGGTGCTGTTTATACAAGTTGTAAAAACGAACCCACAGGTCTTTATTCTTCTTGCCTTTTGCAAAATTGGTTGCCAGCCATTTATTCAGCCAACCTTCTTTCACGGCCTTTACAATGTACTGGCTGTCGGTATATACCGTAACCTTCATGTGCGGCTTTTTGAGCGCTTCCAGTCCGGTGATCACGCCCAGCAGTTCCATCCGGTTGTTGGTGGTCAGGCGGTAGCCCTGAGATAGCTCTTTCCGAAGCGATCCGCTCATAAGGAGCACGCCATATCCTCCCGGTCCGGGGTTTCCCCTGGAAGATCCATCGGTGTACATGATAATTTCCTGCATAAAAGAGTTGGGTTCTCCTAAAGAGAAACTCCTTTCAGATTAATAATGAGTGGTTATACCTGAAATACGCCCACAGACAACTGATCCTGAACGGGCGCATTGCTGGCAGCCTGAATGCCCTCGGCGATCAGCTGGCGTGTATCCAGCGGATCTATGATTGCATCGACCCATAGGCGTGCGGCGGCGTAATACGGGGTGGTCTGCTTTTCATACCGGCCCTTAATCTCGTTCAGCAGCCTGGCTTCATCTTCCGGCAGGATGGTTTCTCCTTTTGCCTTCAGCGAGGCCACCTGTATCTGTAACAACGTTTTGGCAGCCTGTTCACCTCCCATTACCGCAATGCGGGCCGTTGGCCAGGCATAGATGAAGCGGGGATCATAGGCCTTTCCGCACATGGCATAATTACCGGCTCCGTAGGAATTGCCTATAATGATGGTGATCTTAGGTACGATGGAATTGGATACGGCATTGACCAGCTTGGCGCCATCCTTGATGATACCGGAATGTTCACTGCGGCTGCCCACCATAAATCCGGTGACGTCCTGAAGGAAGACCAGTGGAATCTTCTTCTGGTTGCAATTCATAATGAACCGTGCAGCCTTATCGGCGCTATCATTGTAAATAACGCCTCCCATCTGCATCTCGCCTTTTTTACTCTTCACAATTTTCCGCTGGTTGGCAACAATTCCAACGGCCCAGCCCTCGATGCGGGCATACCCGCACACGATGGTTTTTCCATAATCTTCTTTGTACTGATCGAAGCTGGAATCGTCCACCAGGCGTTCGATCACTTCCACCATATCGTAGGGCCGGCTGGCGTCTGCTGAAACAAGTGAATAAAGATCCTTCGGATCCTTTGCCGGTTTTTTCGATGGTACGCGGTCAAAAC
>DATAHC010000109.1:0-3942 GCA_036263415.1 Flavisolibacter sp. | reverse complement strand
TCAGGCTAGAAAAATTCAGGCCTGTTATCAATACCAGAACCGGTGCTTCCGGCAAAGCGGATAGTCATAGTACCCCCTCCTCCACCACCACTTATAAAACCGAAGCTTCTATAACCATTCCGGTGGTGGTCCATATCGTTTTACCTAACCCCTACCTGGTTACCGATGCGGATGTTCAGGTGCAGCTGGACCGGCTGAACCTGGATTACAGCGGACTGAATCCGGACAGCACCAATGAGCCGGCAGCATTTCTGGCGGCCCGTGGTCATAGCCAGATCCAGTTCTGCCTGGCAAAGCGGACGCCTTCCGGTACCCTCACTAGCGGCATTGAAAGGAGGGCCAGCCTGGCCGGCTCCAATCTTTCGCTACCCACTGACCCGATCAAATCAGCTGCCGCCGGCGGATTAGATGGCTGGGACCCCACGCAATACCTCAATTTATGGGTGGGAGATGATGTGAGCGGAAGCGGTATTTTGGGCTATGCCTCCTTTCCGGGCGACGGAAGCGGCAATGACGATGGTGTTTTCCTCAACTATGTAAGTTTCGCGACCAACTCCTGCTATGTAGACCCTTCCTATAATAAAGGCCGTACCGCCACCCATGAAGTAGGGCACTATTTCGGACTATACCATATCTGGGGAGATGATGATGGCTGTGCAGGCGATGATTTCAGACAGCTGCCTGGTGTGATCGGTCTTCCTGCCGGACTTTTCAATCCGGATGGACTGGGTAATACCGCTGCCGATATTGGCGATACACCCAACCAAGGAAGTGAATCATCCAGCTGCCTTTTTGGAATCGTGACCGATGCCTGTGCCACAGCCAGTCCGGGTAAAATGTACCAGAATTACATGGATTATACTTTCGATGCCTGCTACAGCCTGTTTACCCGCAAGCAGGTGGAACGTATGGAATGGGTACTGAACAATGCGAGGGGATCTTTGAAAACCTCCCTGGGATGTCAGCCGCCTGCCGGAGCCATAGCACTTGATGCCGCACCATTCGAAAGTGTGAATCCGGGCGGCTATGAAATTGTAGGTTGTGCAACCAGGGTATACGGAAACATCCTGCTGTGTCCCGGGACGATAACACCCAAGGTTCGCATTGTCAATAATGGACTGACACCGCTGACATCTGTCAAGGTTGGGTATCGCCTCGATAATGGAGCGGCCGTTTCTCAAACAGCAACGGTCAGCCTGCAGTTAGGTAGCAGTACGGTTATTTCCCTGCCTTCCCTCAATCTTCCGGAAGGAGTGCACCAGATCAAATTCTTTACGTCCAATCCGAATGGAAGCACCGACCAGGTCCCGTCAAACGATACGCTCTCCCGTACCATCACCGTTAACGGAAGTGTTTCCGGTTCCCTGGTGGAAACGTTTCAGGGTGCCACCTTCCCTCCTGCCGGTTGGTCGGTTTTCAATCCGGATGGCAGCATCACCTGGCAGCGCAACAGCCTGGGCAACCGCAATCCGGGATCTGCTTACATCAATACCTTTAATTACACGGCCAATGATGCGCAGGATGCGCTGATCACGCCACGCGTCAGCTATTCCGATGCCGATTCGGTAAAGCTGACCTTCGATGTGGCCGCAGCGACCTTCAGTGATCCGCGCACACCCGGCATTACCCTCGATACGCTTGAGATACAGGTTACCAAAGATTGCGGCAATACCTTTCAGACTGTGTACAAGAAATGGGGCGAGTCGCTCCGTACTCTGCCTACCCCTACGGAAGATGAATACTTCCCTTCCGGTACGGCGCAATGGAGAAAAGACACCGTGGACCTGACCGCATATGCAGCTCAAAGCCCTATCCAGCTATTATTCATCGTAACGAACAACTTCGAGAATAATATTTTCATAGACAATGTAAATCTTACGGTGCGCCAGGTACCGGCCCGCCTGAAGGAAGAAGGCCTGCTGATCCTCCCCAACCCCTTCAGGACCAGTTTTGCCGTATGGCATTACCAGCAACCGGTAACCTTACGCTACCTGAATGTATACAACGCCGCCGGGCAGCTGGTATGGACGAAAGGATACAACCGGAACGCGGAAAAATATATCACCATCGATCTGTCCTCGCAGGCTCCGGGGGTCTATTTTGTTCAGCTGGACTACCTCGATGAGAACCTGAATGTTCGGCAGAAACTGATCAAATACTAAGAAAGCGGTAAAATCTGTCAGGGGCTCCAAAGGGAGCCCTTGTTTTTTTATTAGTACCTACCTTTGCACCGCAAATCCTAGATATGATAGATACAGTTGTACCCGGCATCGCGCTGAAAAATAGCAATCCCCAGCTTCAGGCAATTGCGGAAAAGATCGAAAAAGGCGTACGGATCACACCAGAGGAAGGCCTGGTCCTTTTTCAGCAGGGCGATCTTCCCTTCCTGGGTTTTTTGGCCAATTATGTGCGTGAAAAGAAACACGGTAACCATACCTACTTCAATAGAAACTTCCATATCGAACCTACGAATGTCTGCGTCTTCTCCTGCCATTTCTGCTCTTACTCCCGATTGTATGCCAAGCGCGAAGAAGGTTGGGAGCTGAGCCTGGAAGATATGCTGAACATCGTAAAGAAATATGATAACCGTCCCGAAACGGAGGTCCATATCGTAGGCGGCGTTCATCCTAAAATGAACCTGTATTTCTTCGCCGATCTGCTGAAAGCGATCAAGGCACACCGGCCGGACCTGCATATCAAAGCCTTTACCGCTGTGGAGCTGGACTATATGTTCCGAAAGGCTAAACTGACTGTAGAGGAAGGCGTGCAGCTTTTAAAAGAAGCCGGATTGAACTCCATTCCGGGTGGCGGCGCCGAGATCTTCAATGAGCAGATCCGCCAGCAGATCTGCGCCGATAAAGTGGATGCCGAGGGCTGGTTGCACATTCATGAAGCGGTTCATAATGCCGGTATGCACAGTAATGCCACCATGCTGTATGGCCATATAGAACGCTATGAAGACCGGATCGATCATATGGAGCGGTTGCGCCAGCTGCAGGACCGCACCGGAGGCTTCAATACCTTCATCCCGCTGAAGTTCCGCAACAAGGATAATGACATGAGCCATGTACCGGAGATCAGCCTGGTAGAAGATCTGAAAATGTATGCCGTTGCCCGTTTATATCTTGACAATTTTCCGCACCTGAAGGCTTACTGGCCCATGCTGGGCCGGAAGAACGCACAGCTCTCCCTGGCTTTCGGCGTGGACGATATTGATGGCACAATAGACGATACGACTAAGATCTACTCTATGGCCGGTTCGGAAGAACAAACTCCGGCTATGTCCACCGAGGAAATCGTGGCCCTGATCAAACAGGTTAAACGCCAGCCGGTCGAGCGCGATACGCTGTATAATGTGATACAGGCGTATTGAATGTCTGATGTAGGATGTCTGATGTCTGATTTTATGTCAGATTTCAGATGTCAGATGTCAGATTTATTTTCTTGCATCAATCTTTCCTCTCAACCTTATGCGTAGGTTGAACCACGGAGACGCAAAGGCACAATGTAGCATAAAGACTTGCTTCCAACTATGATAGTGTCAGACAGGTCCTGAGTAAAGACTGTCATTGCGCTTGTCCGCATCTGGAGGAAGGGCACCGAAGCAATCTCACTTGGGGGTCTAACTATCGTAAAGAAAGACCGTCTCATAGTAAGAACCGTCATTGCGAGGACGTAGGACGAAGCAATCCCCCGCACCTCCAGACTGCCCTACGCCAGAACAACACGCAGGAAAAGACCGTTTCCAAAACGACCCCCTGATTACTGATTGCTGCTTGCTAATTCCCACGTACTGAATGCATACTAAAAGCACCATTTTATCGAAAACCCATCCGGCCCGGAACGGCCCCAATCTATTAAGACTGTCAACCATTGGACAATCCAGTCCCACCAAAAGGTGAGGTAAAGACAAGGGGAAGACGTAGATCATCCCCCGTTACG
>DATAHC010000108.1:0-4471 GCA_036263415.1 Flavisolibacter sp. | reverse complement strand
GTTATGCCGAATCCTATCCTTTTAGTAATCCTGATCTCCTGCATCGGTTTTTCAGCTTCTGGCCAAAATCCGATTTCTAATGTTATCATAGATAACACCATGGCTAATACAGGCACCACCTATCAATTAACCGATAGCATCTATAATTTTGGCAATCTGTCCGGAACAACCAATAACTATCAGGTTCTGACAGGCTTCATACTTCCCAGCGGCACCTATTATTACAATATTTATTCTGGGGGAATTGTAAAAATCCGCAGAGTAAATAATGCCATTGCCACGGGCAACCGTTGTCTGGTCTGGATGCAGTCCAATGAACTGACAAAGACCTTCAATATTTTCCCTGCTTACAACGATCAGATGGAAAGTTTCCTGAACGGCCGTATTCTTAATCTGGGTACGGATAATCTGTTTGGCAATCAGGGAGATGGGTCTGGCAATAATAACAATATTGAACGGGTGGACTGGATAACAGCAAATGGAATGTCGGCCCTGTCTATTAATGAATCCGGTTTTGCCATATTTGAAAGAGGGGCCGATAACCAGCATGATCCCTTTTGCCTGGCGCCCATTCTATCACTAAATGCTTCCGGTGACCCATCCTCATATGGTAGAATTGTAAGGGTGGCAACTTCGAATTACGGAAACATCCCCAATTCTTCCCTGAATTATAGCATTCTGAGAAAAGAGGAAGCAGAGCCACGGCTTTATAGAACCACTTCAGGAAATCAGCAAAGAGGTGGTGTTTACATTTCTTTTGCCGATATGGGCATTTCACCGGGTCAGGTGATCTATGGCTACTCGCTGTTTGCGAATGATCTTCCTGCCGGAGCTACAGCCTCAAACCTCCTTGATTACACCAATACTACATTTTTCCCAACGAATACTTCTTCCAATACCACACAGGGAGGCATAGACCTGATTGCCGTTACCGGACTTTTCAGTACCACTACGGCACTTCCTGTACGATACCGTAAGTGGACCGCAACAGGTCAGGGCGATCAGGTACAGTTGGAATGGGAGCTGGAAAACCCGGGTGAATGCAGTAGGATCCAGGTGGAGAGAAGCAGGGATGGCAATCGTTGGGAACTCATGGCAACTCTTACAGGCAGGGAAAGCAGGTGGCTGGATAAAGACCAGTATAAAGAGGCTTATTATCGATTAAAATTGTTCAATGTGACGGGAACTGTTACCCTTACAGAAAATAGGAAGATCATCATGGGAAGCCATTCCATCAGCAGGCTAACGGTAAATGCAGATCCACATGAATGGCAGATCAAATGGCTGGCATCGAAAAAAGATAAGGGAATATTGCAGATCTATACACTAGCCGGTAATCAGGTACTGGAACAAGCTTTGGAAATCCAATCCGGATGGAACAGGTTTTCCATACCAAAGAAGATGGAAAGTAAGGTAATTATAAAAATCACTACTGACTCCGACCGGAAAGTAGTTACGGGACTTTTTTGATCGGTTTATAATCTGCTGTGGCGCCGATCAGGGCCATAATACCCATTCCGGTTTCTATTGCACTTTCATCGATATTGAAACGGGGCGTATGAACACCCGAAGTGATGCCCAGGGCTTTATTTGCTGTCCCCAGCCTGAAAAAGCATCCGGGAATCTGCTGAGAGTAGTAACCGAAATCTTCAGCACCCATCCGTATCTCGGTTTCCTCAACATGTTCTTCACCCATAAACGACCGGCCTTTTTCAAAAGCCCATTGGGTCAATTCCTCATTATTATATACTGTAGGATATCCAACATCAATATGCAGGTCAATTTCAGCTCCCATGGAATGAACCAGTTCAGTTGCCAATTTGCGGATGATGTCATGCGCTTTGAAACGCCATTCTTCATTCATGGCCCGGAAGGTTCCCATAAGCTTCACTTCTGAAGGAATAACATTGGTGGTATAACCCCCTTGAAAGGACGTAATGGAAAGAACGGAAGGCGAAAGTGGATCTCGGTTTCTGCTGATGACCTGCTGAAGCGATACGATCAGCTGGGAAGCTATAAGTATGGTATCGGCAGTAAGTTGTGGTGCGGCGGCATGGCCCCCTTTGCCACGAATGGTTATATAGATCTCATCGGCACTCGCCATTACTTTTCCACCTCTGAAACTCAATTTTCCAACCTCCAGTTGCGGATTTACGTGCAAGGCAAAAATGCATTGAGGTGCAGGATTGGCAAGCACCCCCTCCTTGATCAGCAGGCTGGCCCCTCCCGGGTTTTTCTCTTCGCCGGGCTGGAAGATTAATTTTATGGTACCCTTCCAGGAATCTTTGATCTGTGTAAGGATCTTTGCAGCCCCCAGCAAACAAGTGGTATGAACATCATGACCACAGGCATGCATAACTCCGTCCTTTTTGGACTTGTAATCAATAGTATTCTCCTCCTGAATAGGAAGTGCATCCATATCGGCCCGGAGGGCTATAATTCTGGATTCAGGGTCGGCACCTTTAAGTATTCCAATAACACCCGTAGCAGCTTTCACCTCAAATGGGATTCCGTATTCCTGAAGCTTGTTTTGAATATATGCAGATGTTTCGTATTCCTGATAGCTTAACTCAGGATGCGCGTGCAGATGATGTCTGATGGCAATGAATTCAGGCGCCAAATTCCTGGCCAGCTCTTTAATCTTTTGTTGCAGCATGGATCAATATGAATGGTAAAAATCGCCTATTACTGCCAAACAGCCTAGTCAGAGATCGCTGTTTTTATCAGCGGAATCCTTTTCAGGCTTAACCTCAATGATATCGTTGATGATGAATACACCTTTTGGAAAGATCGTTTTTAATTGCTGCTGATATTTTTCAGCATCTTCCCGTGTTTTGAAATTACCTGCTTTCAGCTTGAAATATGGGGTCTGATAAACGAGGTAGGCTTTCAGATCAGGGAAATAGGTATAGACCTTCGTTTTGGCATCAATGGCCTCATCCCTCTTGCTGGTATTGATCACCAGTAATCGGTATCCCCTGGCCGTGCGCGCAGAAGATTTTCGTATGGCAGCATTGATGGATGCCTGTTTTTTTACGAGCAGGTCCAGGCGGGGGTCTTTATGAACCAGAACCGATGTTGTATCAGCCGGAATGGTTTGTCCATGAGCCATAGTATTTAACAGGAGTACTATAAAAAAGACAAGGAATTTCATCGTTCAGGTATTAGAAGTAACACTCAAAAATACGACCACTAATTGAATGGATATGTTAATAGCCGTTTCCGCTTCCGGAGGCTCCTGTAACAATGGCAATGCTGGCACTGCAACCAAGGCGTGTAGCTCCCGCATCCAGTAGTTGTTTGGCGAATGCATAATCACGGATACCGCCGCTGGCCTTTATCTGTATGGCTGCAGGAAGGTGTTCCCGCATAAGAAGGACAGCTTCTACCGTAGCACCCTTTTCCGCATAGCCGGTGGATGTTTTCAGGAAATCAATTGGATAATGGCGATAAAGGGTACAACATTTAATGATTTCATCCCTGGATAATAGGCCACTTTCAATGATCACTTTCAACGTTTTATTATGCTTTTCGGTAACCTCACAGATACTTTGAATCTCCGTTTCCAGGTAAGCCAGATCATTTGACCGGAAGGCGGAAAGATTAAATACCATATCCAGCTCATCGGCACCCTCTTCCAGAGCACGGATGGCCTCTTCCGTTTTAGCCTGATAATGGCTGTATCCAAAAGGAAAGCCGATGACCGTTGCCAGGTTTACCGTACTTCCGGTAAGGAGTTCTCTGGCATCGCGAACAAAATAAGGTGGAATGCAGACTGCTTTGAACCGGTATGCAAGAGCCTCCCGGCACACTTTCTCAATGTCACCGGAATGTGCTGATGATTTCAACAAAGTGTGATCAATAAATTGGGCGATGGACATGTAAAAAGCTTTATTTTTAGAGCCTCTGAAAACTTCACCTTACAAAGTAATTTAAAAATCACCAGAACATGAGAAGACTTAAACAACTGCTTATGGCGGGAGGGCTGCTTTGCAGTACCATTCTGTTACATGCGCAGACAACCTTTCCCGTTAATGGGGTGGCTGATGAACGTACAGGCTATTATGCTTTTACAAATGCCAACATTGTTAAAGATGCAGCCACTACGCTAAGTGGCGCTACGATGATTGTGAAGCAAGGTAAGATCATTGCTATCGGTACCAATCTTAAAGTGCCTGTTGGGGCCGTGGAGTTCGATTGCAAGGGTAAATTTATCTATCCTTCATTTATTGATATTTACAGCGATTATGGCATTCCGGCTGCTGCGCCCAGGCAAGGAGGCGGTTTTAACTTTCTGCAGCCTTCTCAAATCACTTCAAATACCAAAGGTGCCTATAACTGGAACCAGGCTATTAAAAGTGAATCAGATGCATTTCGGGTGCTGGCCTCCGATGATGCCAAGGCTAAGCCCATGCGGGAAGCGGGTTTCGGTACGGTACTTACCCATATAAAAGATGGTATTGCCCGAGGA
>DATAHC010000107.1:0-5878 GCA_036263415.1 Flavisolibacter sp. | reverse complement strand
TCAGCTGTAAACCGTAGGAAAGATAAACCTAAACCTTAAATTCCGTTTCATCCCCATTCAGCTGGATTCTATCTTGCAAGGTTCTGTTTCTTATGTAATCTGGGACTTCCTTCTTTTTCTTCTTATTGCGGATTACCGGATCATTAGCGTTAAGTATTTCAGGTGTTAACATCCTTTCTATTACTTCGATGATCTTCTCAATATTGGAAGGCCCCATGTTCTGACCGCCTATCAGCTGCCAATCGATTTTCCGGTTCTTCAGCTGGTATTTGCCCCTGATTAGCGGCCGATCGTTTTCAAGCAGGGTGTACTTATCAGGAACAAAAGAATCTTATTATTAAATCAGTAATATCAACGATAAATTATAATTCTTATGATTCGAGTTTTAACATAGGACTTTATCGTTTCCGGGAGGGAAATATTACTGTCAAAGTAATAGTTTACCCTTTTTCTGCAAAAGGTAAAAAAAGGCCAGATGAATATTTAATGACAAGTGTAAGTAATCGGGACTACTATTTAATTAATGCTTGGTAGTTTTTGATGATTTGACGACTTAGCATTTGATTATACTAATTCATTTGATCGTAAGTATCAAAAAATTATACTGCGTCAGAATTACCTTAGAGATTTGCATCTATATTGCAGTCAATCCTGAGCTACAATGAGAATATTCCGATCACTACTCCCGATTTTAAGCATGCTAATTTTGTCAAGTCCTGTTTCCGGGCAAGATTCATATAAAACTGATGACAAGTACCAGGACTCGATAATAAAAGCAGTGAAAGCAAAATTTAAAACTTCAGCAGTCAAGACTATTAGAGGTAAAAAACATTTCGGGGCTGACTCTATTGTCTATTATTCAGTGAACAAGCAGACTAACCAATTAGTGGCTATTGGCTTCACAGAAATAAAAAATGATAGCAGAACTATGTATGATTTGATTGATGGAGAACTTATTCGGGTAAGATATAAGCCCAACCACAGAAAAGGTAATTCGTACGCTGTTTATTATTTTGACAAAGGCAAAAATTTATTTAAAAGAGAAACGAATACTATTGCACCGAAAGGTGAAAAGTTTATTGAAGACATCATATTCTTTAAAAAAGCATTAGGTGTACTATGAATTAGTCTTTAACCATGACTTACAAATTTTATGCTGATCAATTTGACGAAATTTCTGTTTTGGACTTTATATCTTCAAAAACAGAGCAATCAACTGATAATGTTCAAATATCTTTCTTAAATATTTGGAGTATTTGATTGTTAATTAAAAATCATTTAAACTCTCATTTCCAAGGGCCTTTGATTTTCGCCCATTCGCTATAAGGCAGCTTATCATATTCGTATTCAGCTTTGTATTCGCCATATCCTACATAAGCATAATAATAAGTCATGGCTTCAAAGTGCGAAGAAGCATAGAATGTATGGACGAGCCTACTTCCCTCTTCAATTAATCGCTTTCTGGTTCCCTCTCCTTCAACACCTGCTCGAATCAAACAAGGTAGCCCTTCCGGATCTCTCCATATTTCGTGTAATACTTTGTCCATAATATAAAGATAACTGTCAATGCCATATATCCAAAAGACACTAACTTTAAAATGACAAACTTGGTTTTGAGTGTCTCTATCAGTATAACGGAGCTTATCGTAAAGGCTCTTTTCTATTTAGGTAGAATGCCAATTAATTTATTACGGACTTCCTTCTCTGTCAATGACCCTACATTCCTAATCATTCCTAGTTTATCCAGTCCATTCACTAATATATCCCCTACAGTATTGATGCGGTTAATTTTAAGGGCATTGTAGGCCCTGGAAGATAGCTGAAGTGCTTCTATATGAATATCCATTATAGGCCATAATTCGGGCTTATATAGCTTGCTTATCCTGTTTTCCAGTAGTTGCTTCGCTTCCTGGCATTCGGCTAAAGACAGGTGCTGAATATGCTGCCGGAAGTATGGGTTTAATACTGAGTTCTCCATACAGGCAAGGTAGTAAGCTGCCCTACATCTTGGACGTGTATTTATACCGGAAAAAGGTGAAAAAACATCAGGAATGGGTCAGATTTGTAAAAGCATTAGCAACTTCCTTATTAGCGATACTGATTCAATTTTACAGTTTCATTTGTATTCTCAGCTTTAATTGCTATTTATTTTTCTCATTGTATCTATAGTAGTATGGTTGATTCCTTCCACCCCAAACTCAATTACACAGAAATCCTTTTCAACTTTTTTTATCGAAACTTTCCCCACCATATTTTTCATTGCTACAGGTAACATAATGTTTTGAACATCTAAAAACCTTATTTCATATTCACAATCTGAGATCCATTTGAGCTTCCATCTTATCAGCTGGTTTTTATATTGTTCCATTTGATAAGATCCTTTTCTGGTGATAACAAAGCCATTTCCATGATTTAATACAAACTTACCATCATGATAATCTGAACAGGAAGGTTTATTATCAAATTTGCAGCCTGCTCCAAACAATAATAGCATTGCAAGAATAGTTTTCATTTTTACCTTAATTGTAATTACTACCCTTTTGCCCATAAAGAATTACATCTGGAAGTACCAGATATTCATTTTTCTTGATCATTATTTTCTGATACTCCCCACCTGGATCATAGCCGCCTTCCTGATAGGCTTTGCACTCCATAAGCCAACCTTCCATCATTGGTCCTGAAAAGACTTAATTCAAAAAAATGGTATTCCGACAAGTTTGACAAAGACTGAATATGATCTATTCTGCAACAAGTTCAAAAAAGAAAATGCATTATTCACTAACTATTGAACTCTTTCTTATCAGAATACCAATTACTTATCCTGGTAATAGGCAAATTGATAGCCGTGATGAGAACCCTTTTCATTTGGAATGGTTCCCTTTGCATTCAATAAGAAACCGGGCGGATCCTTTTCGTTATCGGTTGTTTTTCTGTACAGTCCGGCAAATCCCTTCAATGAACCAGTTGAAAAGGTTATCGCTTTTGTTTTAGGGTTATAAGCGCAACTTCCCGTCTTTCCATTCAAGGTATAGGACGTATAGGAATTTAAATACAGTGTATACTGGAAATTAAAACCGGATCCGTCATCCTGGTACACGTTGTATTTTCCGAGAGGGGCATTATCAGGCGCCGTACTTTTTACTGCAATAGGCTGGGCGTTGCCAAAAGAACAATCGGTAAGGTAGACCGCATCACTGATTGGCGAACGTGTTCTCCCTGTAACCGTTACTACATTCCCTGCTTTAAGGCTATTCAGAATGGCTGTGTCCTTGTAAGGTAATTCACATACTACAAAATTCTCATAGCCCGTAGCTGTCAGGTAAACCCGATGAACATCCTGATCTTTCCCTATTTCACTGACGCGGCTAATACTTCTTATCTTACCTGTAACCGTTACAGTCTGATTGCGGTACCGGCTCTCAAATTCAGACTTATTCTGCCTGTATTCATCATAGAGCTGTTTGACTGTTTTAGTCTGAGAATAGGCTGACAGGGAAAGAACAAACAATACACAAGTGGAGAGTACTTTGATCATGCGTTACCAAAATACTATTTTTCCATTTTCCTTTTTTAAGAAATTTGTGCTGAACTATTTCACCATTTCAGCAGGCTTACTTATTCCTTTACCGGAAACATGCTTTCATCCACTTCGGTGCCCTGCCCGGCAACACGGCACCAGCCGGCTTCCGTTTTGTGATAGACTTCCAGCCGTCGCACTTTGATGTTTACGTCCCTGCCTTCCACTACCAGCTTAACATCGATCAAAACATTCACAACTGCTATCGTACCTTCATAAATACGGATGTATTCCGTTCCCGGAACGACCTGTATTGACTTGAACAACAGCTTTTCCTTTTTCTGCACTTCCACCCATTGCTGGTGCGAAAAAGAGATATCGCCTTTGGGACCCACTGCAATAAAATCATTGCAGTCTATTACGACGCCCGGTCTTTGCCGGCGCATTAGTTCACGGATCTCCTGACGTTCTTTTGGATAACTAGTAGTATCTATCTGGGATAAGGCTGCCAGAGCAGGCAATAACAGGCTGAGCAGCGACAATACTTTCTTCATTTTGGATCAATCTTTTCCAAAACTATCAGCGGAAGCAAAGCCGTGGCCGGAAAATAGATCAATGCCTGCCGGATACAAGCATAAAGCCGCCATTAGCAAATAAGATCCATTCATCGACGATGAATGGATCCTGTACGTTTTCTTAATCTATCCGTCGTTCCATCTATCCTTTCCCGATACGAACAATCTTTCTGTTCGTATCTTGTCTACTGACCTGGTTTTATCTATGCAGCAAATGCCTTTCATTTATTCCAATGTTCCCAGATGGCGTATGGCACGCCATATAATTTTCTGGTTGCTTTGGTTTCTGTTTCAATTGCTACTTTATTCCTTTTCCCCTTCGCCCCCCTTACAGCAGCAACCGTTCTGGAATCGTATCCTGATCACATTGCCCGAAACATTGATGTTTTTGCTGCCCAGCATGTTCTTTTCCTATATGCTGATGTACGTAGTCATTCCCCGGCTGGTATTGCCCGGCCGCTATATTATAGCGGCGCTGGTGGCCATTCTGTTGATATTCATCACCGGATTATTATCCGCCCTGTTATCCATTACCGTGATTGACCCGATACGGCATTTTTATGCCGATCCCGTATCAACTGCCATCGCTGCCGAGCGGCATCCACCCTTTTATGTTCAGATAGGGATAGCCCTTCTGGCCGGTCTTCGAGGCAGTATTACCGTTGGAGGACTGGCAGCAGCGATCAAACTCATGAAATGTTTTAATGAAAAACATCAGGCAGCGCTGCTTCTTGAAAAAGAAAAGGCAGCTGCAGAACTGCAAACCCTGAAGGCGCAGCTACACCCCCACTTCCTTTTCAATACGCTGAATAATATTTACTCCTTCACCCAGGACGTTTCTGATAAAGCTTCCGGAATGGTCATGGGCTTGTCGCAACTGCTGCGCTATATCCTGTATGAATGCAATAAACCCCTGGTACCGCTTCATAGGGAGCTCAGGATGATCGAAGAATACCTGGAGCTGGAGCAAACAAGGTATGATCGCAGTTTGGATATGGCGCTGCAACTTCCCAAAGAACTTACCAACCTGCTCATTGCACCACTATTGTTGCTACCCTTTCTGGAAAACGCCTTTAAACATGGTGCCAGCTAGATGACCGAGCAACCCTGGATCAGCCTGAAGCTGAGCCTGAATAATAATGAGCTGTCCATGAAACTGATCAATGGGAAACCCACTGGCAGACCGTCCATTTCTCCCGGTATCGGTATCGTTAATGTGCGCAAGCGCCTGGAATTGCTGTATCCCAACAAGCATGAATTATCTATTATGGATGAAGAAGAAATGTATGTGGTGAACCTGAAACTTACCTTACAGGCTGTCTGTTCGAGTGAAAAAGAATTACATCATGAACCCGCAGAAGTATAATTGCCTGATCGTAGATGATGAGCCCCCCGCCCGGGAAGTCCTGCGACGTTATATTCAGCAGATACCTATACTGGAACTGGCCGGAGAGTGTGGTAATGCCCTGCAGGCCATTGCTGCATTGAGAGAGAAGCCAATCGATTTGTTATTCCTGGATATCCAAATGCCGCAGATCAATGGGCTTACCTTACTGGAAGCATTAACCCAACCACCCAAGATCATATTGACAACCGCATTCGAACAGTATGCCGTACAAGCGTTTGAACTGAATGTAACCGATTACCTTGTAAAACCAATTCGCTTTGAACGCTTCCTGAAAGCGGTGATGAAAGCCCTGCCTGAACAAAAGCTAGCACCGCCCACCGCTTCCAGTGAAGTGATGGCTCCGGCCCCGGATTTTCTTTACTTCAGAATAGACCGCAA
>DATAHC010000106.1:0-7130 GCA_036263415.1 Flavisolibacter sp. | reverse complement strand
ATGGAAACAGAACCATCAAAAGAAAATTGGTCAATCCTCAGATCTCCATTCCAAAAGCGATTACGGAAATACATGGGATTACGGATGAAATGGTAAAAGATGCGCCATCTTTCAAACAGATTGCGCAGGAGATCAAGCAATCGCTCGATAGTTGTGACCTTGCCTGTTATAATGCCTATCGTCTTGATATTCCTTTGCTGATGGAAGAATTTATCCGGGCAGAGGTTGAATTCGATATGAAAAACAGAAAGATCGTTGATGTACAAAAGATCTTTCATCAGATGGAGCAACGAACGCTGTCTGCGGCCTATAAGTTTTACTGTAATAAAGCGCTCGAGGGTGCTCACGGTGCCGAAGCAGATGCTGCTGCCACCGCAGAAATTCTGGACGCCCAGGTGGAACGCTATCCCCAATTGGGTAACAGCCTGGATTCTATCATCAAGGCTGTTGGTGAAGAAGCGATCATTGATTATGCCCGCCGCTTTGTTTATGATGATAAAGGGGTAGAGGTGTTCAATTTCGGAAAACATAAGGGCCGAGCTGTGGTGGATGTTCTTAAGGCAGAACCCCAGTATTATGATTGGATGATGAAGGGAGAGTTCCCGATGAATACCAAACAGAAACTGACGGAGATCTATACGAAGAACATGCTGAAAAAATTCTAAGCTGATATCGTTGGAAAAACTAGTCATCATACCAACCTACAATGAGAGGGAAAATATTGCGGCGATTATTCAGGCCATTGATGCGCTGCAGCAGGATTTTCATATCCTGGTAATTGATGATGGTTCTCCCGATGGAACGGCGGATCTGGTGAAGCAGTTGCAAAGCCGTTATTCCACTGTTTTTCTTGAACAGCGGGAAGGTAAATTGGGGCTTGGTACCGCCTATATTTATGGATTCAAATGGGCTACCAAAAGGGGGTATCGCTTTATCTTCGAAATGGACGCGGACTTCTCCCATAATCCGAATGACCTGCCTAGATTATATGAAGCGTGCAAAACGGGTGGTGCGGACCTCGCCATCGGATCGCGCTATGTGAAGGGCGGAGGCGTGAGAAACTGGCCCTGGGACCGCAATGCTTTGTCCAAAGGAGCTTCCATCTACACCCGGTTATTATTGTGGATGCCTGTATGGGATCCTACTGCCGGATTTGTTTGCTACAAAAAGGAAGTACTGGAAACCATTAACCTGGATGAGATTCGCTTTGTGGGATATGCTTTCCAGATTGAGATGAAATTTGCTACCTGGCGACTGGGTTTTACATTAAAGGAAGTGCCCATACTTTTTGAGGACCGTAAGTTCGGAGAATCAAAGATGAGTAAGGGCATTGTAAAAGAAGGCATTCTGGGAGTGCTGAAACTAAGATGGCACAGCCTTTTCACCAATTACCGCAGAAGGGTGAAAAGCCAGGCAGACCGTACTATTAAACAGGTTTAACCCATCATGGCGCAACGTCATAAGTTCATTTGTTTCGCTAAAACTGTTGTTTCTTTGAGCCTATGCGAAAGGCGCTGTTGCAACTGAATCTTGCTGTATTTCTCTGGGGTTTTACGGGTGTTTTGGGAAGGGTGATCAGTCTTAGCCAGACCTGGCTGGTCTGGTACCGGCTGCTGATCACAGCCATTTCCTTATGGGTACTCTATTTCTTTACCGGTAAGATCAGGAAACTGCCTGCGCGGTCCGTGTTTATGATTGGCTGCATCGGTTTTGTTCAGGCCCTGCACTGGGTCTGTTTTTATGGAAGCATTAAGTACGCTAATATAACTATAGCATTAACGACCCTCTCTACTTCAGCACTGCTTGCCTCCCTGATAGAACCCTTACTACTGAAAAAACGATTTGAACCGGTTGAAGTATTCCTGGGATTATTCGCGATTGCCGGCATTATAATAATTTATCAGACACATCTTGAATTTTCTATAGGTATCCTCATCGGCCTGGTGTCTGCTTTTTTAACCGTAATGGTATCCGTGCTGAATAAAAAGATAGTAGATGAGTATCATCCTGAACAGATCACGCTCTTTCAACTGACAGGCGGTTTTGTAGGCTTAAGCCTTATTCTGCCGCTATACCAGTATTTCTTCCCTGAGCCCAGGTATCAACCTGCTGCTATGGATTGGGTCTGGCTTGTCGTTCTTAGCTGGGTCTGCACCATTTTCACGTTCTTCCTTTACATACGATCGCTTAAAAAGATCTCCGCCTTTACAATGAACCTGACGCTGACGCTGGAGCCTGTATATGGCATTCTGCTGGCATTTCTAATTTATCATGAAAATGAGAAGATGAGCTCCTGGTTCTATGCCGGCTTTGGCCTGATTGCACTGGCAGTGGTGTTCCATATGTGGCGTTTGGTATGGATCCGAAAAAAGATATCAGCACATATAGAACCTCATTAACTATCCTTAATTTTAGCAGACAGCCAACAAGTTATGAAGCATTTGAAAATTGTCTTTCTCGTTCTTTTTCCAGTCTCACTATTTGCACAGAAAAAACCACTCGATCATACTGTTTACGACCAATGGCAAAGTATCGGCGAAAGAGTGATCAGTAATGATGGCAGGTGGGTAGCGTATACCATTACTCCACAGGAAGGCGATGCGGATCTGTATATTCAATCTGCCGATGGTAAAACCTTTACTAAGAAAATTTCAAGAGGATATAATGTAGTGATTACAGAAGACAGCAAGTATGCCATCTTCAAAATAAAGCCACTCTATAAAGAGACCCGGGAGGCGCGGATCAAAAAGAAGAAGGCAGAGGATATGCCGAAGGATTCTCTGGGTATTGTAACGCTCGGTAAGGAAGAATGGCTGAAACTGCCTAAAGTAAAATCATTTAAGACACCGGAAAAGGGATTTGGCTGGATCGCGTACCAGAAAGAGAAGGACGCGGTACCTTCCCGGTCAAATACCATATCTCCAAAAACGATAGATAGTTTAAAGCGAACGATTGATTCGCTCATGCAACTGGTAACGCAGGTAAAGAATACCAGGGCAGGAAATGGTGATGAAGTTGATGCCGACGATGATCCGGCTACCGGTTCCGGAAATACGGAAGGTTCTGATCTGGTGCTTCGGGATCTGGCAGGCAAAAAGGACAAAGTGTTTAAGAATGTAACCGATTACCTTTTTAATGAAAGGGGTACCCGGCTTTTGTTGGAGATTTCAAAAACAAAAGAGCCTGGCAGTAAGAATGCTGTTCTGTTATACGACCTGAAGAAGTTAACCCTGGTTACCTTGCTGGCTGGTGGGAATGACTTCAGGAATTTTGCACTTTCGGAAGATGGCCATAAAATAGCTTTTGCAGCCGAACGCGATACCAATTCAAAAGCGCTCCAAAAATTTTATAGTATCTATTATTATCAGTCAGGTGACGACAGCGCCCATCTTCTGGTAGATAAAAAATCGCCTGGTATGCAACTGGGAATGACAGTCAGTGAAAATGCCAGCATCAGTTTCAGTAAATCGGGAAAACGACTGCTCTTTGGTACCAGCTATTTACAACCTCCGAAAGATACATCGCTGATCGATATCGATCTGGTAAAGGTGGATATCTGGAATTATAAGGATGACTATCTGCAAACCCAGCAGTTGTTTCAGCTGCCATCAGAGACAAAAAGAAGCTACCAGGCTGTATATGATTTTGCGAATGACCGGATCCTTCAGGTCGGGTACCGGGAATTGCCTACTGTAATTCCTACTGATGAAGGAGATGGCAAATGGTTTTTTGCTATTACAGATACGGGAAGAAGGGTGGAATCGCAATGGTCGGGTGCCACCAGGAAGGATGTATATGCTGTTGATCTCCGTTCCGGAAAACGAACGTTGGTGAAGAAAAATCATGACGGGCAGATCTATCCTTCTTCCACCGGAGCATATGTAGTATTGTATGATAACAAAGCAAAGAACTATTTTACCTGGAATGGAACAAAACTGATCAATAGTACTGCAGCCATCAAATTCCCGCTATATAATGAGGATAACGATACTCCGGACGATCCGGGCCCTTATGGCGTAATGGGGTGGCAGAAGGGAGATTCTGCCGTATTCATCTACGATCGTTATGATGTATGGAAGGTGGATCCGATTGGTAGCAGTGCCCCACAGCTGGTAACCTCAGGAAGGAAGTCTAAAACCATTTACCGCTATATCCGGCTCAATCCGGAAGAGCGCTTTATAACAGGTAGCCAGAAGCTGTTTTTCCGGACGTTGAATACCAATGATAAGTACAGCGGTATTGCCTATAAAGAAGGAATCCAAATGACGGGGGTTACCGGGATAGTAACGGAAATCGGGGCATTCAACTACCCGGCATTGGCAAAAGCAAAGGATCAGGATTGCTTTGTATTTGTGAAAGAGAACTATAAGGAGTCGCCTGCCATTTATTATACTAAGATGGAGGCACCAGCTTCTGGTCAAAGTAATGTTGCTCCTACTTTACTGCAGGCAACGAACCCTCAGCAGGCGGATTATAATTGGGGTACAGCCGAATTATACCACTGGAAAGCTTTTGATGGAAAGGCTGCCACAGGTATATTGTATAAACCTGAAAATTTCGATTCTTCCAAGAAATACCCGATGCTGATCTATTTCTACGAGAAGCTCAGCGATGGAGTATATAGCTACATAGCACCGGCGCCTACTCCCAGCCGTTTGAACATCCCATTCTTTGTCAGCCGGGGTTACCTCGTATTTGCGCCTGACATCAGTTACACAAAAGGCCATCCGGGTAAAGATGCCTATAATTATATTGTAAGCGGCGCCCAGTCACTTGCCAGGAAAAGGTGGGTGGACGGTAAGAATATAGGCCTGCAGGGACAGAGTTGGGGTGGCTATCAGGTAGCCTACCTGGTTACCGCAACCCATATGTTCAAAGCCGCCTGGGCTGGCGCTCCGGTAGTGAATATGTTCAGCGCCTACGGTGGTATCCGGTGGGAGAGTGGCAATAACCGGCAGTTCCAGTATGAAAAAGGACAAAGCCGTATTGGTGCCACACCATGGGACCGCCCGGATCTGTATATCGAAAACTCCCCTTTCTTCCACTTAAAGAATGTGACAACGCCTTTGGTTATTATGTCGAACGATGCGGATGGTGCCGTTCCCTGGTACCAGGGTATCGAGTTCTTTACGGCCATGCGCCGGTTGAATAAAAAGGTATGGCTGCTGAATTATAATGGAGAAGCCCATAATCTCGTGGAAAGAAGAAACCGGAAAGATATTCAGATAAGGGAACAGCAATACTTCGACTGGCTATTGAAAGGCGAGAAAGCGCCCAGATGGATCGAAGAAGGGGTGCCTGCCGTTAAGAAGGGCCGTGATTGGGGCTTGGAGCTGATCGATAATGAGGAATAGGGTTTGATTTCCAAGTGTTTAAGGTAATTTATCTATTTCAAAGCTTTGAAAAGCTATAGGGTGGTTGTATATTACCGGTCCAAAAACGTATTCATGAAAAAGTATCTGCTCCTATTATTTGTAGTTCCTGTATTCGCTTTCACATATGCCGACTGGGTAAGCATCAAAATAGACGATAAGGTTAGTGTTCAATTTCCTGTTCAGCCGGAAAACAAGGAAATGAACGGAAATGCTGTTTGGGTAAGTGATGTTAATAAGGATTCTCGTTGCATGGTGATGCTGATGGACTTTACAAAGTTCGGTATGGATGCTGCGCAACTGGAACAGGAAATGGCCAAGGAAGAATCATTTGGTCAGTTCCGCGATGGAATACTGGGCCAGATAGAAGGGTCTAAACTGATCGCCGAAAAGAAAACCAAGCTTCAGGGTTATAATACTTTCGAATTCGACATCAATATGGGAAAGACCGATACGGCCCAATTGAACCGTATGTATAATAAAAATATATTCATAGGCTCCAAAATGTACAGCCTTAGCTTCTACGAGAAGAACAATAAACCTCAGACGGAAGAGCGTAACAAATTCTTTAATTCTTTTAAGGTAAATTAATAGAAAGCCGGGCTGTTTATGCCGCTGGCTGACTGATATATTTCACCAGCGATCGTTTGGCTATCGGAAGAAGTGTTTCTTCTACAGGAAATGCCAGAACAGTCTCAATGCTGTAAACCGCAGGGTTCGGAAGATCACTGCGGTTTTTTATGAGCTCATACTTGATATTCTCATAGGTCTTCACAAAACTGCGTTGCATCAGATCCACGTAAGCCGTTTTGATGCTTCTGAATTTTTCGTCGTGCTTCTCGAAGATCGAAAGCCGGTATTGATACACCCTGGTCTCCCTGGTATTGCCATAACTCAGAAAAAAATAGCCTTCCTGGATATCGAGGGGCACTAAGCCGATCGGTGTGATGGTAAGGTTTTCCTCTACGTATTCATAGAGTTCTGTGCCGTTGCTGATGGTAGGTTTCATTTCATCAGCCGAGTAATTGATGATCTCCTCCAGTTGTTCCATCAGTTCATCATCGGCAATCATTTGCTCGTACAGGATCTGAAGCTTTTCGATCTGAACGCCAGTCAGCTTTTTTGGAAAATGATCCTGCAGGTATTTCTTATTCTCCCGGAAGGCAACAATATTATTATAATGGAAGATCACATCCGCCAGTTGCGGATAAAGCTTTTTATCAGTGAAGTATTTATTGATTTCCTGGAGATAGGCCAGAAGCGTATACTTTTTCAACTCAAAATCGATATAGCCTTCTGCAAACCATGTTTCAGACAATTGCTTCATAGTTTATGAATTTACATTCCTAATTTAATAATTTATTATTTCAAAAGCTATACCTGATTATCTTTAAAATGTTAATTCAGCTTTATGGTCAAATACTTCTGCTATGTGATGGTGCTGCTTTGCATTTCCTGTAAAACCACAACGATCTATGTCGTCCGGCATGCGGAAAAGGAAAGCGCTTCGGCTATGTCCGGCGACGTGCCTTTATCGGCCGCAGGTCAGCAAAGGGCAGAGGCCTTGAAGGATATGCTGATCAACAAAAATATCAGTGGTATTTATACCACCAATTATATCCGTACCAGGAATACCGCTAAGCCCTTGGCTGATGCTTTGGGGTTGACCATGATAACCTATAATCCCGGAGACACGTCATTTACCAGTAAGATACGCGACCATTTAATAGGTAATCTTCTGATCGTAGGTCATTCGAA
>DATAHC010000105.1:0-4432 GCA_036263415.1 Flavisolibacter sp. | reverse complement strand
ATTATGGGTGGAGCCATTGGGATTGGCTTCCGGTACCACGGCACCTTCCTCATTACAATAATGAAACAGTACCTGGCCATTGGCTTCCAGTTGCTGCAGCGTTTGCGCATCTGCATAATAGCGCCCTTCGCCATGAGCGATCGGGATCTTGTAAACCTGCTCGTCCGCATCCTTAATGAACAGGTTGTTACAGATGTATTGCTGGTTATTGTTGCGCAATAAGGCTCCCGGCAGCAGGTGTGATTCGCACAGGATCTGGAATCCGTTACAGATACCCAAAACCTTTCCGCCTCTATTGGCAAACTCGATAATGCTCTGCATGATGGGGCTGAAACGGGCTATGGCGCCGGTACGCAGGTAATCTCCGTAAGAAAAGCCACCCGGCAGCACAATACAGTCGTCAGTGCTGAATTGGGAGAGGTCGCTGTCCTTATGCCACAGCATGATACATTCCTGGTTCAGATCGTGTACCAATGCATTATAAATGTCCCTGTCGCAATTGGATCCGGGGAAAACAACAACACCAAATTTCATGATGAGATTTTAGGGCACAAAGATAATCGCCTGCCGCCATTCTTTCTGTTAATGCCAGGTTTTCGTTCCGTATTGCAGGTATAAAATATAGCCTGTCATACCAAAGAAAAGCACCTGGGAGATCAGCATCCGGGGCTGGTAGAAGTAGCCGCAGGCATGAAAAGCGGCAAAGGGAGCCGCCAGAAGCACCCAGGCATAAAACGATTGGTTGCCGTTGATAAACGGAACGAAAAAAGCCAGCAGCAGGTAAAGCAGTAAAATGCTCCAGTCCTTTCGTACCTGGATCAGCATTTTACGCATCTGGAGCTGCAGGAAATAACCGCCCATCAGGAATGGAATGGCCAGCAACAGGGTGCTGACGGCCAGCCAGATGGAGTTTTTCAGCACCGGCACCTTGAAGGACAGGTGCGGAATGAAGTTCCTGAAATTCAGCGCGTCGCTCAGGAACAGGTAGATCCCATAAAAATAATAGGGCGTAAGGCAGCCCAGCAGAAAGAGAATGATCTCATTCAACCGGAAGGGCTTCAGGATCATCAGTCCCAGTAAAATGCAAAGTATAAAAGCGGCTGAGGGAAAATAGAGATAGGAACTGATCCCTGCCAGCAATCCGATATTGTACACCTGCGGCCGTGCATTGGGCAGGTTATAGAGCTTGAACAGCTTGATGAACATCCAGATGATCAGCGTAGTGGCGACCAGCGGAGACGAGAGGTAATTCCATTCCGGCAGCAGTGAGGTAATCAGCAGGTAGGCCATGCCGGGTAGGTAATTGTGCCGGGAGATCATGCGGTACTCATTCACCAGGAAGTTGACCAGCAACGATTGAACATAGAGTAAAACAAAAGCGAGCAGCGAGCAGGCATAGGAATTGACTACTGGCAGCGACCGGATAAATGCCTGGTATAACTGGCCATCATTCTCTGAAGTGATGATTGTTTTGGGATAGATAAAAAGCGGCAGCTTGATGATCAATCCAAAAATGAGCAGGACTACTATATTGCCGGGCGACTTCTGTTTGAACAATGGAATCACCCGGCAATGCTATTAATTAAATTCGATTTTAGCAAAGCAAATGTAGTTGCGGTAATAACAGGGGATCACCATTTGGTAGGCACTTACCTGCTTTCCGTATTTCGGCAGGAACTCATAGCCCCTGTCGAGGTTCTTTAAAGTAGGATTATGGTTGATCTGCCCGTCCGGCGACATGGTAAAATCGTTCAGCAGCAAGGCTCTCTTTTCATCTACATTAAAGAAATAATGCAGCTGGGTTCCGGTGTTCGCCATTAAAAAGGAGATCCGATCGTCCGACTCATCGTCGAACTGTTCTTTGGTGATGACCGTATTCCATTGCAGCTTACCTGTATTGTCGAAAGAGAGAACCGTGATATTATCAGCATGATGGCGCACCTGCTGGGAATTGTTGTACCGGTTACGCCAGTACCAGCTGCTATATAAAGGCGAATAGGAATAATAGTCCATGGAGTTGTACGGATACCCATACAGGTAGTTCCAGCGGTTCCAGCTGTTATAACGGGAAGTGGTATAATAGGCCTCTGTGTTGATCAGGAAGCCGCCATCCCGCTTGATGATCACATTCCGCACAAAATAATCATTGAACGCCGTCTTCACATTCGCATCGCCTTTTGCTTCCTTGCGCAGCTCATCCCCCAGCACAACGGCATTCTGGAGCACCACGTTCCGGTTGGTCTTATCCCACACAAAAAAGTAAAAACCTTCCACATTCCCTCTTTTCTGCTTGTAATAGAAGGAGGTGAGGAAGTATCGTTTATTCACATTATCCACCTTCACATGCGGCTCATCGAGCAGGATCTTGTCCTGGGGCACATCTATGCTGATCAGCGTATCAGAGGCCGCCTGCTTCCAGAACAGCACGGTGCTTCCGATCGTTTCATTGCTGTTACGGTTGACCTTGGTGAAGATGAAATCGCCATCATTGTCCACATTGAACTCATCCAGGTAATCATCGTTCTCATCCATGGGCATGACGAATTTGGAACGCTTCTGCAGCACCAATTCCTGGTCGAAGAGCAGGGTGGTAACGATGAATTTGGACCGGTTGCGGGAATTGATCTTGAATACCATCAGCTTGCTCTTATTTTCATTACTGATGGTGGAGTAGATCTTGTTATTGGCGGTGAAACCGATATGGGAGGTATCGAGGGTAATGATATCCGAAGCTCTTTTACCGGAGCCGTCTATGCGCACGGCATTACAATACACCACGTTCTTTTTCTGGTACTGGTACACCATATAGCTGAAATCGGCGTAGGGAAAGAAATCGACATTGATCAGCCGGTCTTCCGGCACATAGTCCTGCTCTACCTTGCTGATCTCTTCCATCTCACTGTTATACAGGCTTATATAGCTTTTATTCCGGGTGTTTTTATACACCTGGAAATTACCTGCCACCTTGCCGATGATCTCAAAGTTCATACGGCGGGTCTCTTCATTATTGGGCTCGGAATAAACGATGCGCTGGGCTGAGGCCACCCAGCCGCTGGAAATCAGGACAAGAATCAATAGCAATTTTACCGCTCTCATAGATGCCTGGGCTTTAATTTTTAAAGTTAACAGATGTATTCCTTATAAAGACGTTTAAAATGCAGGTTAGCTGCATCCTGATGTGCTTCCTTTGGATTTTACATAATACGGCTGTTATTTTAGGGTATCATGGCATACATTTTAACATATACCTTTGTCAATTCGGCCTTCCGTATCGATAACCATTAACACAGGAAACGTGAAAGCACCGCTTAATAAGGTAACAGCAGCTGGACTTGTAATCGCATTAGGAATCATTTACGGAGATATCGGCACTTCCCCACTCTATGTGTTCAACGCCATTATCAATAACCGGACGATCTCGGAAGAACTGATCATCGGCAGCCTTTCCTGTATCATCTGGACCATCACGCTTCAGACAACGCTGAAATATGTGTTTTTAGTACTGAAGGCGGATAACCGGGGGGAAGGCGGCACGTTTGCCCTGTATGCGCTGGTGCGCCGCCAGAAGAAATGGCTGGTGATTCCAGCCATGATCGGGGGCGCCGCCCTGCTGGCCGACGGGATCATCACCCCTCCCATCTCCATTACGTCGGCCGTTGAGGGTCTTAAAGAGATACCGAAATTCAGGAACATCGAGGAGTATGTGCTCTATATCGTATTGATCATCCTGGCCCTGTTCTTTTTCCTCCAGCAGTTCGGAACCGCCTCGATCGGTAAGTTTTTCGGACCTGTCATGTTCATCTGGTTCAGCATGCTGGCGGTATTGGGCATCGTTCACCTGTCCGACGATTTTACCATCTTCCGGGCCTTCAGTCCGCATTATGCTTTTGACTTTATCTCGCATTATCCCAATGCGCTGTGGATGCTGGGGGCTGTCTTTCTCTGTACCACCGGGGCGGAAGCCCTTTATAGTGACCTTGGCCATTGCGGCCGGGGCAACATCCGGGCGTCATGGGGATTTGTGAAGTCGTGCCTCATCCTGAACTACCTGGGTCAAGGTGCCTACCTGCTGCACAATCACCGGGGTCAGACCATGACGGAGACCTTGAGAAATGCATTGGGGATCAATGCTTTTTACGACCTGATGCCACAATGGTTCATCATCTTCGGGGTGATCATCGCCACCTCGGCCGCCATTATTGCCAGCCAGGCCATGATCTCCGGTTCCTTTACCCTGATCAGTGAGGCCATGCGCCTGAACCTCTGGCCCAAGCTGAAGATCCGTTATCCGTCGGAAGCCCGTGGACAGCTGTTCATTCCCTCCCTGAACTTTCTCATGTTCCTCGGCTGTGTGGGCGTGGTGTTATACTTCCGCACCTCCCAGCGTATGGAGGCTGCCTACGGCCTGGCCATTGTTGTGACCATGCTGATG
>DATAHC010000104.1:0-4989 GCA_036263415.1 Flavisolibacter sp. | reverse complement strand
CGGCGCTTTATACTGGAGCAAGATCGGCCGTATTGTATTCGGCGCTTCCGATCCTAAGAACGGCTACGAGCACACCACCCGGGAGCGTTCGCCTTTTCATCCGAAGACCGAGCTGACACGGGGCGTACTGGAACAAGAATGTGCGGAGTTGATGAAGGAGTTCTTCAGACAGAGAAGGTGAGGGCGTGAAGCGTGAAAGGTCAAAGGTCAAACGTGAAAGGTGAAAGGTGAAAGGTGAAAGTATTATAGGATAGACTATAGATAGCGTATTAAAAAGCCCCGCGATGCGGGGCTTTTCATTTATTTGGCTTTCGCAAACAATTCATTCACTTTATTCCAGTTCACTACATTCCAGAAAGCCGCCAGGTAGTCGGCCCGCTTGTTCTGATACTTCAGATAATACGCGTGTTCCCATACGTCAACACCCAGAACCGGGGTGCCCTTTACTTCAGCAACATCCATTAACGGGTTGTCCTGGTTGGGGGTAGAACTTACTTCAAGCTTTCCGTCTTTTACGATCAGCCAGGCCCAGCCGGACCCGAAGCGGGATACAGCGGCAGCATTGAATTTTTCTTTCAGGCTGTCGAAGGAGCCGAAGGCCTGATTAATGGCTTCCGCAATGGCGCCGGTTGGCTGTCCGCCGCTTTTAGGTGCCATGATCTCCCAGAAGAAAGTATGGTTCCAGTGACCGCCACCGTTATTACGAACTACAGGCGAAATGCTTCCGGCGCTGCGCACCAGTTCTTCCAGACTTTTGGATTCGTTAGGCGTGCCGGCAATGGCTTTATTCAGATTATCAACATAAGCCTGGTGGTGTTTATCATGATGGATCTGCATGGTCTGCGCATCGATATGAGGTTCCAATGCTTCAAACGCATACGGTAAGGGGGGAAGTGTAAATGCCATAATGCTTTAATTTTTGATGTTAGATATATTGTTCTGTCGTTTCCTTAGCACTGCAAATTTATCATGCTTCGGCCGATTGCGGTGCAGGAAAAACCAATTCTTCCGCCTTTCGCAACCTTCCTAACCAAGCCCTTCACTATTGATGATATCCTTTTTTCACATTTCATCCTTCCCATTTGACTTTTCACGTTTCACGTTTGACCTTTCACCCTAAGGCACGGGATCGTAGCCACTGCCGCCCCAGGGATGGCAGCGGGCAATACGGCGGGCCGCCAGCCAGAAGCCTTTCAAAGGACCGTATTTTTTAAAGGCGCCCAGGGCATAATGCGAACAGGTAGGTGTGAACCGGCACTTCGGACCCAGTAAGGGTGAGAGTACCCATTGATAGATCTTTATCAGGGCAATGAAGGGAAAGGAAAGTATTTTATTGAGGGTTTTCATGGTTCAGCAGTTTTTCACGGACCGTTTGCAGACACCGGCCCATGGCCTGGTAAACTGTGCTATAGGGAGCGATCTCCTTATCTGTATAAATGAAGAATACACATACCGCCCACCCCTCCTTTTCCGCCCATTCCTTCAGTTCGGTTTTTTGCAGCCGGTAGGCCTCGCGGAGCAGCCGCTTGATGCGGTTACGGTCCACCGCTTTCTTAAAATGCTTTTTGCTGGCTGTTACACCCATCTGCACCTTTCCCTGCTCTTCCTTTTCCAGCGAATAGATCACCCGCAGGGGAAACTGCCCGAAGCTTTTACCCCGGGCAAACAGCCCATCGATCTGCTTTCGGCTTTTCAGGCGCTCGGTTGCGGGAAGTGCGAATGGCTTTACCATGATGTGCGGGTTCTTGCAAAGGTACCGGAGAAATAAAAAGCCCTCTCCTTTGATCTGCAAAGAAGAGGGCTGAATACGTTTACTACGGACGATCTATTATTTCAATTTTCTCTCGTCGCTAACGGTCAGCTTATGACGTCCTTTAGCACGACGGCTGGCCAACACTTTCCTGCCATTCGCTGTTTGCATGCGCTTACGGAAACCATGAACTGTTTTACGGCGGCGGCGATGCGGTTGAAATGTACGTTTCATTTTAAATCTTTTTTTTCACGTTTACTAAATCGCCTGTGGAGAGCCAGGCTTGTTTCAGTTGTCCTACAGGTCACCACACCCGTCGGTTTTGTGAAAGGACGGCAAAGGTAAGGGCCTGAGCGGAGATTTGGAAGAGATTTTTGAGTTTTTGCTGTTAAAACAGCATCGGTCCACCGTCCACGGTCCACTGTCCACCGTAGCTTACCATTCATTCCAGAGCGTGCGTTTTTGATTTCTGCATTCTATTTCAAACTTCACCTGGAGAAGATTTTACGCTCATAATCATCAATTTATAAATTGATTTCTATAGGCTGTGGATCAAAACACCTGACAAATCCGGCTATTTTTTGCCATGGACCGTCGACCGTGGACTGTGGACTTTCCCCGGTATAAGCTATTTTCACCCTTCAGAATAACCAACCAATATGACAGCAATTCAAATCCTGGGCATGGCTGCCGGAAGTATTTCGGCCATCACCTTCCTTCCCCAGGTGATCAAGACCTGGAGAACCAAAAAAGCGGGGGATATCTCCCTGCTGATGTTCACCTTCGCCACCATCAGCGTTTTGATGTGGCTTGCTTACGGCATCATTCTCCGCGATATACCGATCATCTATACCAACAGCCTCGTACTCATCTGCTCGCTTATCATGCTTTATTTCAAGTTCCGCTATAAGGAATCGAATGAGCAGTGATCAGCAATCAGTGATGAGTGATGAGTGATTTAAGCGTATCATAAGTTGCGTACAGGCTGCCGGATGAGGGTTGGCCATTGGCTACTGACCATTCACTATTGACTATTCACTACTCAATATTCACTATACTTGCTTCATGATACTATCCATTGTTTTCGACCTGGGCGGAGTGCTGATCGACTGGAACCCCAACTATGTTTTCGATAGCCTGTTCACCGATAAGGAAAAGCAGCAGTTCTTCTTTGAGAATATCTGCACTTCGGACTGGAATGAAAACCAGGATGCCGGCTATCCACTTCAGAAAGCCACGGAGGAACTGATTGAGCAGCATCCTGACTGGAAACCCTTTATCGAAGCCTTCTACGGACGCTGGGAAGAGATGCTCGGCGGACCTATTGCGGAAACCGTTGCGATCTTCCGTCAAATAAAGGAATCGGGGAAATACCGGCTCTACGCCCTGACCAACTGGAGCGCGGAGACCTTTCCCAAAGCGCTGGCGCTATATGATTTCCTGCACTGGTTCGACGGCCGCCTGGTAAGCGGCGAAGAGAAGATACGCAAGCCCTTTGCTCCTTTTTACCAGCTGCTGATCGACCGCTTCCAGCTGAATCCCGCTACTACTTTATTTATTGATGATAACCTGCGTAATATTAAAGCCGCCGAGGCTTTCGGTATTCAATGCATACATTTTCGTGATGCGCAACAGCTACGGGAAGAACTGAATCGCTTAGCCGTTTTATAATCCGGGATAAATAGTTATTTTGGAAGATGGACACAACTTCAACGAACCTTTCTACCGAAGCTTCCGGTGAGCCGGAAAGTATCTTTCAGGAAACCTATGACCTGGAACCCTACCAGAAAAACATGAAAAATGCGCGTATCTGGCTGTATGTGATTGCCGGACTGCAGTTTGCCATGGGTATTTTCGAATACGTAAACACTCCTGATCCTACTATTGCTGCGTGGGCCTTCGGCATCGACGCCTTTGTTGCCGCAACCTTTGCCGGACTGGCCTTCTGGAGCCGCCACAAGCCGGTAACCGCATTTACCATTGCACTGAGTTTTTATATACTGGTGGTAGTGGGACTGATGCTGCTGGACAGCACCAATATTTTCAGAGGCGTTATTATAAAAATACTGGCTACCATAGCCCTGGTAAAAGCCGTACGGGACGCCCGAAAATATGAAGCCATAAAGGCTTCTATCGGAAGCGCCCTATAAAAAAAGCTCAGCAAACGCTGAGCTTTTTGATTCTTTTATTCCAATACCGGTCGCAGCCAGCGCTCGGCTTCCTCGAGGGGCATGCCCTTACGCTGTGCATAGTCTTCCAGCTGATCGCGGTTGATCTTTCCCAATCCGAAATAATGACTTTGCGGGTGCGCGAAGTACCAGCCGCATACGGAAGCCGGCGGGTTCATGGCCAGGCTTTCGGTCAGTTCCACCCCAATGTTTTCCGTTGCGTTCAGCAGGGCGAACAGCTTCAGCTTCTCCGTATGATCCGGGCAGGCCGGGTAACCCGGTGCCGGACGGATGCCCTTGTATTGTTCCTTGATCAGTTCTTCATTACTTAAGGTCTCGTCCTTATCATAGCCCCAATGCTCCGTGCGCACCTGGTGGTGCAGGCATTCGGCAAAGGCCTCTACAAAGCGGTCGGCCAGGATCTGCACGAGAATCTTGTTATACTCATCGTTCTCCGCGATATAGCGGTCGATGTGCTGGCGGGCTCCATGAATGGTGACGGCAAAAGCACCCATATAATCCGTATCGCCATCCGCCGTATCGGGCTTAACAAAATCGCCGAGGGAGTAGCTGGGCTGTCCTACCGCTTTCTTCATCTGCTGGCGCAGGGATTCCAGCTTCACCTCACCGTTGTCCGTTTGCAGGGTTATGGTATCGCGGTTATTGCTCAGGGCCGGCCAGAAACCGATGACGCCATCCGCCGTAAACCATTTTTCCGTAACGATACGGTCCACCATTTTCTGGGCATCGTTGTACAGGCGCGTCGCCTCCACTCCAAATATCTTATCGGTCAGGACCTCCGGAAAGTGGCCCGGCATTTCCCAGCCAATGAAGAACGGTCCCCAGTCGATATACCGTGCAATAGTTGCCAGGTCAAAACTCTTCAAGACCTTGACACCGTCTACAGCCGGACGTACCGGCGTATAATTCTTCCAGTCGAGGTATTCCTTTGTTACCACTGCTTCCTCGTAAGGAATCAGCACTTTATGTTTCTGCTTGTTGAGGAACTGTGTGCGCAGTCCTTCGTATTCCGTTTTCGTCTGGCTGAGAAAACCTTCCTTTTGTTCCTTA
>DATAHC010000103.1:0-6749 GCA_036263415.1 Flavisolibacter sp. | reverse complement strand
CGGACCAGGAGCCGAAAAGGCTGAAATGGCCATACCCGATCCGTCCTGTCAGGGAAAGGCGGGTGGTATTGAAAAAGCGCTTGCTTTTCTCTTTCACGGTATACGGATTGATCGCGTTTCCGTTCTTGTCTTCCAGTGTTTTTCCTTTGACCATGGCGCTCAGCATCGTACCTACTTTCACGCCCAGCGCGGCTTTCACGCTGTGTTTGTCATCATCCGGCTTCGATCCGAAACGCAGTTCAACGGGCGCTTCCAGGAAGGTAGTGGACAGTTTGTATTTTTTGAAGTGGGTCGTATCCGCCAGGTTCCGGAAAACCAGTTTAGACGTAACATCCTTGATGCCCACATTCGTCCGGTCGAAGTACATATGATCCGTAGCAAATCCCACCCCGATACCGACACTGAAGTGCGGGTTGGTCTTGAAGGGAAATGCAAACATGAAATAGGCGTTGAAGGTCCGGGGCAGTCCGGAGGTATTGATGGAGTCAGGTTTATTCAGCCAGTTCAGGTAGCCCAATTGAAACATCAGGTGGTCATTGGTGGTAATGCCCAGTGAGGATTTTGAAACCGGGGCCGACGTGGCAGTAGTCGCAGTAGTATCCTGGGCCATTGCCATCGTGGTTACACAAAGAGCCAAAGCAGCGAAAACGATTCTTCTCATATAAGTGGTTAAAGGGGCAAATGTATTTTTGAATCGGTTAATGAAAGGTTAAACGCCTTTAATTATTAACCGTTGCGCCCATTTCGCCTGAAAGATCAGTAAAAATATCCATTAATCAGGGCCGCAGTGCCGCAGCCGGCTCAACATTCATAAGCCTGGCTGATTGAAATAGGTAGTACATTAGAAGGCATAAAAATCAGCCTATGGTCATCACGGCTTCCCTAATCAACCAGGAACAGGAGCAACGCATCGTGGTCAGCACGGAAGGGCGTACCAAAGAGATCAGCATACCGCTGAAAACGGAAGGCCGGGGCTCTTCGGTCAATGGCGGCGAGTGGCTGTCGCTGGCCCTGGCCACCTGCTGCTGTAACGATATCTACCGTGAAGCCGCGCGGCGATCCATTCATATCGATTCCGTGGAGGTACAGGTCAAGGCCTTGTTTGGTGCGGAAGGGCAGGCTGCCCGTCATATAGAATATGCCGTGAAGATCGAGGCACCAGAGGCTAATGAAAAAGAAATACAGGAGCTGATCCGTTTTGTGGACGGCGTGGCGGAGATCCATAACACCCTGCGGCAGGGCATCGAGATCCATCTGAACGAACTCTCCGACTTCAGCCTGCAGACGCCCTCCTGATACGGCCGCTCGCGGCATAAAGAAAAAACGCATGACGATACCAGAAGCCAATATAGAAGAAGCGATCATCAGGGCAGCCTGTCCGGAAGACCTGCCGGTGCTCCGGCAATTTGAGCAGGGTGTGATCGGTGCCGAGCGACCCTTCGATGTTACCCTGAAGCCTGACCCGATACAGTATTATAACCTGGAGGCCATGCTGGTCAATCCGGACGTAAAGCTCGTGGTAGCCAGCCGGCAGTCGCAGCTGATCGGCTCGGGGTATGCGCGGCTGGAAGCCGTGCAGCCTTTTCTGAAATATACACGGCATGCCTACCTTGGATTCATGTATGTGCTACCGGAATTCCGTGGCCGGGGTATCAATCAGCGCATTTTGAAAGTGCTCGAATCCTGGGCGGGCACCCAGGGTATCACGGAATTACGGTTGGAGGTCTATACGTACAACCAGCCTGCCGTCAGCGCCTATGAAAAGGCTGGCTTCCAGCCCCTGCTGGTGCAGATGCGGAAAGAAGTAGAGCCTTAAATGAAAAGGGCGCCGACTGAACAGCGCCCCCTTCTAACAACAAAATACTGAACCGAGTTTTACCCGATGGCCCGCGTTTCTTCTGAAGCGTCTTTGAGAAAATAAAGGAACAGGTATGAGGGAATGGCAGCAAGCCATAGATGTCTTGATGGCATGGTAAGGTTGTAGTTAAATAAATAAGGTGCTTAAGAGATAGCTGCGGTAATGCGAAGGATTGGAAGCAACAAATTACAAAGAATTAGAATATCTGGAAAATAAATGTGGGGAAAGAGTCGACGGTCGACCGTCCACGGTCCACAGAAGAGCTGTCGGACTTCAGCTATCAGACGTCGGCTTCTTGCGTAACTTATTTGCATAGCGACTTCAAAACAAACCAGCGTAAAGACTGACTGCAAAAGAAACCTAACCGTCATTGCGAGGAGGAACGCTGCAAGTCCCGTCTTCAGCGGGAACGAAGCAATCCCCTGCACCTCCAGACTGCCCTACGCCAGTCCAAATGCAGGAAAAAGCAGTGCAGTAGTAAGGACCGTCATTGCGAGCGAAGCGAAGCAATCTCGCTTGGGGTCTAACTATCGTAAAGTCTGACCGTGTTAGCAAAATGACCGTCATTGCGAGCGGTAGCGAAGCAATCCCCCACTACAGGAGGAAAGACCGCCTGATCAACCACCGACGTCCAATCCTTTGCCCCATTAAATGCCACATTCCTTTGCCAGATATTCAGCCTACGTTGCGCCGCTTCCCGTTTCGCCTTCCGTTTCTGAAACCACTCCTTCATCAGCTTCTGGAACAACCGCCACGGACGTCGGTAAATACGCTCTTTCTCCTCCCGCTTTGCCGGATTCCAATAGATCTCCTGCGCATACTGCACCGCTAGTCGAAATAGCCTCCTTTGTCTTTTCTGACCCCTGGAAGGAATGATACCACTCATATCCGGCACCTTGGTCTTCACCTTATAGGTCTTATAATGCTTTATTACAAACCGTTTCCCGATCCTGCCTTGTATCATCTTCTCTTTAAAACTGAGTTCCATCGACATATATTCCCTTTTAGAGCAAACATACTATGGCAGAGAAGGGGCACTTTTCACTTTTTGCACGAAACGATGCGATTTGATCCAACTTTGCACGATTTTGATCAAAATGATACGAAAAAGATGCGGTAAGAAGGAAATGATAAACCCAAAACGACCCCATTCACTATTGACTACTCACTATTGACTTTCCATTGGCATATCGGCACATTATCACATTGGCACATATCCCCCATCCTTCGTGCTAACTCCCTATGGAAAGCATATCGAAAGCATAGAGAAACCATATGGAAGGTATGAACAGGTTTATGGAGTAGAATTACTTAACCTTCCCGACGCCCGGATCAGCAGCGTCAGGTTTCGGAAGAACAGGTCGAACGTTTCCTGATACGCGGACCCCGGCAGGTGTTGGAAGGAGCGGTTGTATAATTCTTTTTCGACCTGTTCCAGCATTTGAACCCATTCCTCAGCATTGGCATACTCAAAAAGCTGCCGGAGACGCCGGTACGGTTCCGGATCCTTGCAGCGCGCGCAGTTTTCATTTTTCATGGGGACTATAGTATACAACGAAGTACGGCCGGGTAGCTCATAAGCTGGCTTGTATGGCCTGCCGGTTTACCAATCAAGCCGCACTTGTTACAACTTGTATACAAGCGTACCGTTTGTGCCTTACCATTCATTCGCTTGTTTTATGCTATTTTTAATTGGTAAAAACGGCATGTTATGAAATTACCTCAGGTCCATGAAGGAAGAAACATCAGGCGGATGCGCGAAAAGCGCGGGTATAAGCAGGAATACCTGGCATCCAGCCTGGGTATCACGCAACAGGCAGTATCGCACCTGGAACAAAGGGAATCGGTGGATGAGGAAACCTTAAGGAAAGTCGCACAGATTTTGAATACCACCCCGGAGGAAATTCAGAATATGGAAGAAACAACGATCAACAATACCCAGAATAATTATGAAGGATCAAATATTAATGGACCTTCTAATAACATACAATGTACTTTTAATCTTGTAGATGAATATATCACCTTGGTGAAGTCCTATCAGAAACTGGCGGAGAAATATGAAACAGCTATGGAGGAGCTAAAGTCATTATATGGAAGAACAGGTGATAATAAATAATACAGCGTTCGCTCTCTCTACATAATAAACCTCGTTTCCCAGGCAAAGGGATGATAAAATAAAAAAACCGGGCTGTAAAAGCCCGGTTTCTGATTATTAGTATGAGACGCTTTCGATGACTTCAGTCATCGGTCATACACTTATTGCTTTACGAATTTCACGGTCGTGCTGCTATTTCCTTCTTTCACTTCCAGCAGGTAGATGCCGGTACCCTGCAGGCTGTTCAGGGCCATGCGGATACTGTTGTTTCCTTTCTGCAGGTTCTGCTTCAGCGTCTGAATTTTGATGCCGTTGAAGGCATAGATGGTTACATCTGCGGTGGTGTTTTCCGTAGCCGTATAGTTGAAGTTCAACGAACCGCTCACCGGGTTCTGTAACAGGTTCAGTTTGGCAACGGCGTTATTCTGTGATCGGAAGGACAATACATTCGAGTATACGGCCACTTCATCTTTGCTCACAACCTTCAAGCGGTAATAGACATTCTCCGTAGTCGTGGCCTCGTCTGTAAACGTATACGACTCATCGCCCTGCTTTTCGCTCGTCATTACCACACCTCTGGTTACGAAGTTCCGGCCATTGGTGCTCTGCTCGATCTCGAAATGATCGCCGATCTCGTTGGCGGTAACCGCCCAGTTCAGCTGTACTTTTTTACCATTGGCTGCGCCTGAGAAACGGGTCAGGTTCACGGGTAACAATACGCCTACAGGTTGCGTCCAGGCTGCCGGGAACTGGCTGGTGGCCAAATCCATCAGGCCGAAGTTCTCATTCACCTTTGTTACGATGGCAGTTGCCGTTACAGCACTTACGGCATCCTTATCGATAAAGTAAATACCATCCAGGGCAGAGAAATACATGTTTCCTTCACCATCGAATACGGTACCGGTAACAGCCAATCCGAAAGGCTTGCCAGCTGCGTCGGTCACTTTCCATTTTTTGGTAAGCACCGGAGAGGCGGTGTTGGTAGACATGGTATAGATGTTCACACCGGTAGAGCTACCAGCCAGTACATACATATTTCCATTATTGTCAAAGGCCAGGTCACCGGACTGGAAATCCGAGGCAGAGCCATTGACCAATGGGATCGGGAAGGCTTCGATATCCTGGTTCTTGATCACTTTGGTACCATTGGTCTTGAAGGTAGCGGCATAAATGCTCGTGCCGTCACCTGCCAGTATCCAGGCATTGCCTTTCTGATCCAGTCCCATACGATACAGACCCAGCTCAGTGGTTTTAGAGCCGTTCATATCGAAACTGGCTACCACTACAGGAGCATGATCACCATTTTTGTCCACCGCCCATACTTCCACCACACCTTGCTTGTTCACCGGAGTGCTGCCATTCATAAACGTAGGCAGGTAGAAGAAGTTGCCGATATCGTCCATCGATAAGGCAGCGGTTATGGCATTATCGGCCGGGAACGGATCGAAATACTCGTATGGACCAGAGAAAACCACTCCTTTATTATCTACTGCATAGGCAGAGATCATCGTTCCCAGGTCATTGGCTGAAAACATGGTCGGCTTGGGAACACCACCCGGGCCGCCGTCTTTACCTACCATAATGGTAGACGTAGCGGTTTTGGTGATGTTGGCCGTGCAGGATCCGCCAGGAAGCGTCTTCACGGTTAGTGAAACGGTATAGGAGCCCAGCTTATCAAAAAAGAACCTCGGTTCTGCGGCCGTACTTTTCAGTACGGTATCCTTGGCAGCATTCACAATAGCCCAGGAATAGGACAGGTTGTTCATGCACGAACCGAAAGCGACCGGGTTGATGGAGAAGGTGACTCCATTTTTTTCCGGGATCAGGTTAGGTTTAGCCACCGTACCGGTTGGTACGATGGTGACTGTCTGGGCCATTGCACCTAAGGACAGAGCGCTCATCAGAGCGAATGAAAAAATAGCTTTGTTACGAACAGTTTTAAGTAAAGAAATTTCCATCTTTTTGTTTTAGTAGGGTTGTTGATTTGTTTACGGCTTCCTTACGGCCTGGATTTTAAGTTTAACAATGGGATACCTTGGATGCGGGTTTTCTTTACAGGAGGATTTCAACTGTGGTAATTCAGCAGGAATTGGTGGAGGTCTTTACGAATCTCGGATTTCAGCAGTCTTTTAGAGGATGGATTCAATGCTGCTTTTCGAAAGGATCGGTGGATTGGATAACGGTTCTTTGCAGGAAGGATCTTGCGTTCTTCAATAGATGGTTGGATACTTTATAATGCCTTGTCTGATGCTTTGCTCTTCTGTTGTTCAATGCCTGTCCGGATACCGGATCGGATGGATTTTCTTCAGGATGGTTGGATCGTTTGTAAAACTAAATGTGATGTTACGGCATGGAAATAATGCCTTGACGGATGTTTGCCGCAGTAGTGCTGCTGCAAAAAAAAGAAGCGTACAACTTTGACTGGAAAATTAAGGAATCGAATGTTCCTTCACGCGCAGAAAGTAAACGTTGCTTCATAGTCGGGATCCATTTAGTTTTCGAAAGGGTTTGGTACTTAATGGTCTCTCTCAGGATTGGAATCGTTCCGGCATTTCAGGAGATATAGTGGATGGGTCAAAGAAAATACAGGGTGTTCAGAATTGCAAGCATTTGGAAACATATTTTTAAACATAAAGTATGGATGCTGCAAAATAGCTACTGATAATCAACGGTATAAAATATTGCAGCCTATCGGCGAAGTCGTTGTTAAGCCAAAAAGGCACCTTTGATCTATCGAACAAAAGTGCCTTTTCTGAATCTATTCGATTCTCTTTCCTAAAAAGTGCGTGTTATTCT
>DATAHC010000102.1:0-5552 GCA_036263415.1 Flavisolibacter sp. | reverse complement strand
GCAAATACAATTTCCGTCTTCTGGTTGATGATGCACATGGATTCGGAACTCTTGGTAAAACAGGAGCAGGTGCCGGTGAAGAGCAGGGTGTTCAGGATCAGATCGACCTTTATTTCTCCACCTTTGCCAAATCAATGGCTTCCATAGGAGCATTTGTTGCCGGAGATAAAAACATTATCGATTATATCCGGTGGAATATTCGCAGCCAGATCTTCGCCAAAAGCCTGCCTATGCCGTTAACGATCGGCAACCTGAAGCGACTTGAACTCTTGCGCACCCGTCCGGAATTGAAAAATAAGCTTTGGGAAAATGCTACAAAGCTCCAGAATGGATTAAAGGAAAAAGGATTCGATATCGGCAAGACGGATACGCCGGTAACGCCCGTCTATATGAAAGGTGGTGTGGAAGAAGCTACAGCTATGGTAATGGACCTCAGGGAAAATTATGGCATATTTGCTTCAGTGGTGGTTTATCCGGTAATCCCTAAAGGACATATCATCTACCGTCTTATCCCTACGGCCTCCCATACCGATGCGGATATAGCTGAAACATTAACGGCATTTGAAGAGACCAAGAAAAAACTGGACGAGGGAGCCTACCGGGTGGAAGCCATTCCGGATATGGCAGAATCCAGATAAAAATATAGCCTGATCAAAAGCCCTGTTCGCAGGGCTTTTTTTATTTTACTGGTGAATCAGGTCACTCGTCAGGGGCTGTTTTAACCTTCTTTAAGGTCGATTCCACCGCCTTAATCTTACATTTACGGTCAAAATTTTTATCACACATGAGAAGACTTTGGATATTGTTCTTTTTTCTTCCGCTGCTTACATTAGCACAAAAGAAGCAGATCACGCTGGAAGATATTTATAAGAAAGGCACCTTTCGCGGAGAAGCGGCTCCTGGATTCAATACACCTGAAGAAGAGAAGCTTTTCGATCCGGCGAACGTAACAGATGCCAGTGGCAAAAAGATCGAGACCGGCAGTTATGAAGTAAGTGCCGATAAAAAAAGAATCCTTTTTTATACGGGTCGCGAACCCATCTACCGGCGCTCTTCCAAGGCAACGGTATATCTGTATGATGTAGCTTCCAAAAAAACGATTGCTCTGAATGAAGGTAAGATACTTCATCCTACTTTTTCACCGGATGGCT
This sequence comes from Flavisolibacter sp., assembly GCA_036263415.1. GTDB lineage: Bacteria > Bacteroidota > Bacteroidia > Chitinophagales > Chitinophagaceae > Flavisolibacter. Next base: position 4,401 of record DATAHC010000102.1, on the reverse strand, counting down.
CCCGTATTGCCTATGTATTTGATAACAATCTGTATGTCTACGATATTGCTGCTGCAAAAAGCATAGCTGTTACAACAGATGGCAAATGGAACGCCATCATCAATGGTAACTGCGACTGGGTCTACGAGGAAGAATTCAGCTTCAGCCGGGCCTTCGAATGGAGCCCGAATGGCAGTTATCTTGCTTATTATAAGTTTGATGAAAGCAAGGTAAAAGAATACGAATTCACTGTATTCGACGATTCCTACAACAAACAGTACAGCTATAAATATCCCAAGGCAGGAGAAGAAAATTCCAAGGTTGAAATCCATGTATATAATGTTTCCAGTGGTCAGGATGTGAAAGCACAGTATGACCAGGGCGACATTTATATTCCGCGAATCAAATGGACACAGGCTGATAACAAACTGGTGGTTTACTGGATGAACCGCCACCAGGATAATCTTAAACTACTGCTCACTGACGCTGCTACCGGGAATTCTCAGCCACTCTATGAAGAGAAAAACAAATACTATATCGACATTGATGACAACTGGTGGTTTCTGAAAGATGGCAAAAATTACCTGTTTGCCAGTGAAATGAATGGCTATAATCAGCTGTATCTGTACAGCATGGATGGAAAGAAAAAAATAAAACTCACCAAAGCCAAATACGATATTGCCGAGGTTAATGGAGTGGACGAGGCCAATCGCCTGGTCTATTATACCGCAGCCTTCCCCACTCCCATGGATCGTAATCTTTTTGTTACCGATTTTGATGGCAAAACAACAAAGATGCTCACCTCCGGTACTGGCTGGCACCGGGCAGTATTCAATGATAACTTCACGCAGTTCTATGACTATTATTCTGATATCAACACCCCGCAGGTAGTCAGCCTGTATGATGTGAATGCGAAGAACCGCTCTGCCACCCGCAATAAAATCGTCAATGAAAGCGCTAAACTGCGTTCCGTTCTGAACCAGTATGATCTTGGAAAGGTTGATTTTATCCGCATTCCAAACTCAAAAGGAGATACATTGAATGGCTGGATGCTGAAACCGCCTTCCTTTGATCCGAACAAAAAATATCCGGTACTGTTCTGCAACTATGGAGGCCCGGGTTCACAGCAGGTGGCTAACCGCTTTGGCGCCGCTAGCATGTGGCACCAGATGCTGGCCGAAAACGGGATCATCGTGGTTAGTGTAGATAATACAGGAACTGGTTTCCGTGGTGAAGAATTCAAGAAAAAGACCTATTTGCAGCTTGGTAAATATGAGATCGAAGATCAGATCGATGCGGCTAAATACCTGGGGAACTTACCCTTCGTAGATAAGAACAGGATTGGTCATTGGGGTTGGAGTTTCGGAGGCTTTATGAGTTCACTGGCTATTACAAAAGGGGCTGATGTATTCAAATCCGCTATAGCCGTTGCGCCGGTTACTTCCTGGAGATTTTACGATAATATCTACACAGAGAGGTATATGAGGACCCCGCAGGAGAATAAAAAAGGTTATGATGAGAATGCGCCGCTGAACTTTACCGACCGTATCAAAGGGAAATTTCTGCTGATCCATGGCACAGCCGATGACAATGTACATTTTCAAAACAGTACCGAATTCGTCAAAGCATTGGTGAAAAGCAACGTGGATTTTGAAAGTGCCTACTATCCCAACAAGAACCACGGTATATCCGGACAGAATGATAACACCACCTTTCATCTCTATAGCAAGATGACGAACTGGTTGTATCAGAATCTGAGAGACAATACCGCTCCGATAGGATCGGGCAGTAGCAATGCCTCAAAAGCTTTCTGATCTCTTTCTTTTAATAGATTATCAGGTAAGGGCTCCGTCAGGGGCTCTTACTTTTTAGATAATAGCAGATACGCCATGCCCTTAAGCATGCCGTATCTTCGTATTTTTAAGACCGGAGGACAACATGGACAAATACATCCTGATGCTGGAAGATGATACGGACGACCGCTCGCTGGTAAAGGAGATCGTGGGTGAATTGGATTTTGAGATCCCTATCCGTTTTTCTTCCGATAGCCAGGAAGCCTTTAGCATGATGGCTGAGGACAAGCCTTCTCTTATGTTGGTTGACTATAACAGTACGCCTGAAAATGGCTTGCAGGTATTAAAAAGAATGAAGGCGGACAAGGACCTGAAGGGTATTCCGGTGGTTATCTTAACAGAGAACGATCTTGAAAAATACCGCAGGGAATGTTATGCAGAAGGAGCCAGTACGGTGGCGACAAAACCGGGCAAAATGATGGCCACCAGAAAAAAGATAGAAATCTTCTTCCGGTACTGGCTGGAAGTAGCGGAAGTATAGTCAACCAATGCGTGCTTCCGGTTGTATCTTCATTATCTTGACGAACATGAAAAAAATTGCAGTAGCTATTACCGGTGCAAGCGGATCCATCTATGCAAGGCTTTTATTGAAAAAGCTGGCCAGTCTGCAGTCACAACTTAACGAATTATCCGTGGTCCTCACAGACAATGCGAAATTGGTATGGCAAACGGAATTGGGAGATGCTTCATTCGACCAGTTCCCGGCCCGCTACTTCTCCACGAAAGACTTCATGGCGCCTTTTGCTTCCGGTTCAGCCCGATATGATGCAGTGATCATTATACCCTGTTCTATGGGCACTCTGGGTCGAATTGCTTCCGGAATATCCAACGACCTGATCACCCGCGCGGCAGATGTCATGCTGAAAGAACGTAAAAAATTAATTTGCGTGGTGCGGGATACACCTTATAACTTGATGCATATCCGGAACATGGAGACCGTAACGCTGGCTGGCGGCATTATTTGTCCCGCCTCCCCCTCTTTTTACAGTAAGCCAACTACCCTGGAAGAAGCGGCTGCTACAGTGGTGGACCGGGTGATTGATCTCACCGGACTTCAGGCCAATAGCTTTCGCTGGGGTACGGCAGAGGATCAGGATGCTTAGAATTATAAGATCATAAAAAAAAGCGGAACCAGTATTCCGCTTTTTTATTGAAATCCGTTTAGATTACGCTTTTCCAAATTGCTTGCGGATCAGATTCAGGGCGCTTCCAGCCTTGAACCATTCGATCTGCTGCTCATTATAAGTATGATTTAATTTGATCCTGTCTGACTTACCATCTGAATGATTCACCACCATAGTCAGCTGCCGGCCGGGTGCAAAATCAGTCAATCCAATGATATCAATGGTATCATCTTCCTGAATCTTATCATAATCGTCTTTATTGGCAAAAGTGAGCCCCAGCATTCCCTGTTTTTTCAGGTTGGTCTCATGTATACGAGCGAAGCTTTTCACCACGATTACCCTTACGCCGAGGTGGCGGGGTTCCATAGCCGCATGTTCCCTGCTGGATCCTTCACCATAATTCTCGTCTCCCACTACTACAGAGCCAAAACCGGCTGCCTTATACGCTCTTTGCGTAGCAGGCACAGGACCATATTCACCTGTAAGCTGATTCTTAACCGAATCAGTTTGATTATTGAAATAGTTAACGGCCCCGATCAGCATATTGTTGGAGATATTATCCAGGTGCCCGCGGTATTTCAGCCAGGGCCCAGCCATGGAAATATGATCGGTCGTACATTTTCCTTTGGCTTTGATCAGCAGCTTCAGACCGGTAAGGTCTTTTCCTTCCCAGGCTGGGAAAGGACTTAACAATTGCAGTCGCTGAGAGGTAGGACTCACAGCCACCTTAACCTGGGTGGGATCTTCTGCCGGAGCCTGATAGCCGGGATCTTCTACGGAAAACCCTTTGGGAGGGAGCTCATATCCTTTTGGCTCGTCCAGCATAACCTCTTCTCCCTTCTCATTCAGCAGCTTATCCTTTAGCGGATTGAAAGACAGGCGTCCGGCAATCGCATAAGCTGTTACAATCTCAGGAGAGGCAACGAAAGCGTGTGTGGAAGCCAGGCCATCATTTCGCTTGGCAAAATTCCTGTTGAAAGAGGTAACGATTGTATTCTTCCGGGTTGGATCGTCTATGTGACGGGACCATTGTCCGATACAGGGTCCGCAGGCATTTGCCAGTACTACCCCACCGATCTCGTCAAACGTGTTCAGGTATCCATCCTTTTCAATGGTATAGCGAACCAGCTCGGAACCCGGTGTAACCGTAAACTCACTGCTGGTCTTCAATCCTTTGGTCTTAGCCTGAGCGGCAATTGAGGCAGAACGGCTGATATCTTCATAAGAAGAATTGGTACATGAACCGATCAATGCAACCTCCACCGCATCCGGCCAGCCATTGGCAGCTACTGCCTCAGCCATTTTGGAAATCGGGGTAGCCAGATCGGGAGTGAATGGTCCGTTTACATGAGGTTCCAGTTCACTAAGGTTGATCTCGATAAGCTGATCATAATATTTTTCAGGGTTGGCATATACTTCCGGATCAGGACGCAGGTATTCTCTTA
>DATAHC010000101.1:0-3855 GCA_036263415.1 Flavisolibacter sp. | reverse complement strand
ATTATAAGCAACACGCGGCTCAGTATACCTGGAAAAACAGTGCCGATGCGGTGATCTTCTATGGCAATGATCCGGCTGCCACGCAAGCCTTCCGTTCAGCATTGTCTAAGAACCCTGCTCAATGGAGGTCGCTCACAACTGATATGAGCGAAAAGATCGCGGCCGATTCCGGACGCTTTGAACTGGAACAAATCCCCTCTGCTACGAAAATAGCCTTGCACCAGGGCCTGATCACCAGTCCGGTCCTGAACAAAACGGATAACACGGCTTCATTTGCTTACATTATCCAGTTGCATCCGAAACCGGAAGCCCGCAACTTCAACGAAGCCCGGGGCCTGGTGATCAACGATTACCAGAACGATCTGGAAAAAACATGGATGGAAAACCTGCGCAAAAAATACCCGGTACGGATCAATAAGGAAGTGCTGGACGACCTGGTCCGGAGCAGCAAGCCCTGACGAATAACGGACAAGGAATAGAGAATCAGGATAAAGAATAAGGAACGGTTGCCCGTTCCTTATTCTTTATCTACTGTATAGTGATTCTAACTGTAGTCTGACGCCTGACCGCTGAAGTCTTCCTACACAATCTCCCTTACTACAGCAGAAATTACTTTTGGTTTACCCAATGTATAGTAATGCAGTCCGGGCACACCGGCCGCCTTTAACTCTCTGGATTGCTTCAGGAGCCATTCCGTTCCTACGATCTCTACCTCGGCATCTGTTTTACATTTCATGATCTCGCTGGAAAGCTCTTCCGGAATGTCTACATGGAAGGTTCTGGGGATCACGGTAAGCTGCTTCTTTGTACTGATCGGCTTCAGTCCGGGCAATACCGGAACATGGATACCGGCGCTCCGGCAGGTCTCTACGAACTCAAAGTATTTTCGGTTGTCGTAGAACATTTGCGTGGTAATATATTCGGCTCCCGCATCCACCTTCGCTTTCAGGTATTGCAGGTCGATGTGCATGTTCGGCGCTTCAAAATGCTTTTCCGGATATCCGGCCACGCCAATACAGAAATTGGTCTTTACCGCATTTTTCAGATCTTCCTCAATATAAATCCCATTATTCATATTCACCACCTGCTGCAACAGGTCGATAGCGAATTTATGGCCGCCGGGCTCCGGCTCGAAGAAGCTTTCATTTTTCGGGGCGTCGCCTCTCAGTACCAGCACGTTATCAACACCCAGGAAGTTCAGGTCGATCAGGGCATCTTCTGTTTCCTGGCGGCTGAAGCCTCCGCAGATCAGGTGGGCTACCGCATCCACTTTGTACCGGTTCTGGATAGCGGCGCAGATACCAACCGTTCCAGGTCGTTTCCGAACCTCGACCTTATCAAACGTACCGTCCGTTTTTCTTTTGAACATGCTTTCGCTGCGGTGATAGGTAACATTGATGAACGAGGGCTTGAACTCCATCAGGGGGTCCAGATGTTCCCAGAGTGCATTGATGCCCTTGCCTTTCAGGGGCGGTAATATTTCAAAAGAAACGGGTGTGCCGTTAGCCTGGTTGATATGATCAATAACTTTCATAAAGTGGCGCAAACTTAGTTAAGGACGGGCTTTTATGCAACTATAATTACAGAAACTTAAGCCATCTTAAGCCTGTGTACCCACGTTTCATTCTATTTAACGAAATAGAGCGGAGGTTTCTGCTATTTTTACCAAAATTTAAAGCCTTGGGCGTTAAGATACATACCAGTGAGCTGGTGAAGCGATATGGTCAGCGGATTGTTGTAAACCAGGTTTCAATCGAAGTGAACCAGGGTGAGATCGTGGGTTTGCTGGGGCCGAATGGTGCCGGTAAAACGACTACCTTTTACATGACGGTCGGACTGATCAAGCCAGATGAAGGCGAAGTATTCCTGGATGATCAGAACATCACCCCAAAGGCTATGTATAAAAGAGCCCAGATGGGAATTGGCTACCTGCCGCAGGAAACCTCGATCTTCCGGAAGCTGAGCGTGGAAGATAATATCAAGGCAGTGCTGGAAATGACGAAACAACCCAGGAAACAGCAAAAAGAGAAACTGGAAAGCCTGCTGGATGAATTCCGTCTTCACCATGTGCGCAAAAGCCCGGGTGATGTGCTGAGCGGCGGCGAGCGCAGAAGAACGGAGATCGCGCGGGCCCTGGCTACCGACCCCAAATTTATTCTGCTGGATGAACCCTTTGCCGGTATCGACCCGATTGCGGTGGAAGACATTCAGGCCATTGTTGCCAAACTTAAATTCAAGAATATCGGTATCCTCATTACCGACCACAATGTAACTGAAACACTCTCCATTTGCGACCGCGCCTATCTTCTTATAGAGGGTAAGATCTTCAAGCATGGCACGGCCGAAGAACTGGCGGAGGACGACCAGGTGAAGAAGCTGTACCTGGGCCGCAACTTCGAGCTGAAGCGGAAAGACTACTTGCTTCAGGAAATGAATCCGGATGCTCTTCCGGATCTGTAAGACTCCGAAAATGGCTGTTACAATCAGGCTTTAAGCGGAAACCAAAGCAGAAAGACCTGGCTCCGCTTACGGATCAGCTGTACGGCTCCTTCCCCACTCCCTAAACTTTTTTCCGTATTTTGCCCCCCGCACATGAAATTGCTGAGCCCTGCCATATCCCGATTAGCCCGGTGGCGCATCTGGTCCATAGAACAATGGATGCACGATGCTGCTACCACACAGTTTGGCGTCTGGCAGGACCTGCTTGCGGCGGGTCAGAACACGGAATTCGGAAGGCAGTATAACTTCTCGCAGCTGCAATCGCTAAAGGACTACAAGAAACAGGTTCCCGTACAGGAATATGACGACCTGAAGCCGCACATCGAAAGAATGATGAAAGGGGAAGAGAATATTCTCTGGAACACCCCGGTTACCTGGTTTGCAAAAAGCAGCGGCACCACCAGCGAGAAAAGCAAATTTATTCCGGTCAGTGAAGAAAGCCTGAAGGATAATCATTACCGGGCTTCCAAGGATGTACTCAGCTTTTATTACGGCGCGCATCCGGACAGTGACCTGCTCACCGGTAAAGGCCTGGTGATCGGTGGCAGCCACCAGATCCACCAGGCGCATGAGGAGATCCATTACGGCGACCTCAGTGCTGTGATCGTTCAGAACTCCCCCTTCTGGTCTAACTGGATCCGCACGCCGGATATGTCTATCATCCTGATGGATGAATGGGAGCATAAAATTGAAAAGCTGGCGCAGACCACCATCCAGGAAAACGTCACCTCTATGGCGGGCGTGCCCACCTGGCTCATCGTTTTACTGAAAAGGATATTGGAGATCACCGGCAAATCGACCATTAAGGAAGTATGGCCCAGCCTGGAGCTCTACATGCATGGCGGCGTAAGCTTTGTACCCTACCGGCAGCAATTCGAAAAGTTGATTGGCGGGCCGATCAACTACCTGGAAATGTATAATGCCTCGGAAGGCTTCTTTGCCGCCCAGGATGATGTGACCAAAGACGGCATGCTGCTGATGTGCGACCATGGGATTTTTTATGAGTTCATGCCGGTTAGTGAATATGGCAAGGAACATCCGGAAACCCTGCAGCTGGATGAAGTGGAGGAGGGGAAGAACTACGCCCTGGTCATCACCACCAATGGCGGCCTCTGGCGCTATATTATAGGCGATACGATCCAATTTACCTCGCTGGCCCCTCACCGGATCAAAGTATCGGGAAGGCTGAAGCATTACATCAATGCCTTCGGTGAAGAGATCATTGTTGACAACACCGATAAGGCAATAGCGGTGGCCTGCGAAAAAACAGGCGCCATCGTGAAGGACTATACTGCCGCCCCGGTTTATTTTTCGGAACAGGAAAACGGTGCGCATGAATGGCTGATCGAATTCGAC